>JAACVI010000075.1 GCA_009992505.1 Myxococcales bacterium | reverse complement strand
TGAGCCCGTAGGTCGCCAGGCGCTTGTCGATGCGAGGCACGACGCTCTGGACGTTGGGGTGGTCGAGGCAGGCGACGACCAGGCCGTAGAAGGGCACGCGGTTGGCGAAGGCCACGAAGGCCTCCTTCACCGCGTCGAGATCGCCGTAGTGGTCGAGATGCTCGGGATCGATGTTGGTGATCGCCGCGAGCTTCGGGCTGAGGTGCAGGAAGGATCCGTCGGACTCATCGGCCTCGGCCACGAGCAAGCTGCCGCGCCCGCGCGCTCCGCCGGCGCCCAGGGAGTTCAGGCGACCGCCGATGATCACCGTGGGATCGAGCTCGGCGGCGCGCAGGATGGTGGCGACCAGAGAGGTGGTGGTGGTCTTGCCGTGGGAGCCCGCGATGGCGACGCCGTCCTGGATGCGCATCAGCTCGGCCAGCATCTCGGCCCGCGGGATCACGGGGATGGAGCGCGCGCGCGCGTCGAGCAACTCGGGGTTGTCCGGGGGCACGGCGGACGAGAAGACCACGACGTCGGCGTCCGCGACGTTCTCGGCCCGATGGCCGACGTGGATCAACGCCCCGTCCTCGACCAGCGCCGCCGTCACGTCGCTCGCGCGCAGATCGGAGCCGGTCACGACGAAGCCGTGATCGAGCAGCACCTGGGCGATGCCGCTCATGCCCACGCCGCCGACACCGACGAAATGGATCGCGTGAATTCTGCCACGAAACAAGGGTCCACTCCTGACTCCGGCAGCGCCGGTAGAGAGCCCGAGGCATCCCACGGGCGGGAGACTTCAACAAGCCACCGGGGCGCAAGAGGCCGTCCGGCTCACTCCCAGGGGCGACCGTCGAGCACCAGCGGGCGACGCGAGCGCATGGCCGCGCCCAGGGCGGCGTGATGGCCGAAGACGGGCAGATAGGGCTCGCGTCCGCTGCTCATGCGCAGTCCGCGACCGCCGCCACCTCCCGAACGATTGGTCTCGGGCGCCTCGGGCAGGACCTCCTGAGGCGGACAGCCCAACCACTCGCACAGATCGTCGACGATGGACGCGGCCGCGTCCGGACGACCCTGGCCGCGCGCCGCCTCGGACATCGCACGGCGACGAGGCGCGGAGGCGAGCAGCTCCTTCACGCGCTCCGCCAACCCGTCGACGGTCAAGGCCGACTCGCGGATGGCGATGGCCGCACCCGCGTGCTCCAGCTCCTCGGCGTTTCGCGCCTGGTGATCGTCCGCCGCGTGCGGATAGGGGATGAGGATCGAGGGGCGACCGATGGCGCAGAGCTCCGCCAAGGTGGTGGCGCCCGCGCGGGCGATCACCAGCGCCGCGTTGACGAAGGCCGACGCCATGTCGTCCAGGAAGGGCACGACCTCGGCTTCGATCCCAAGCTCGCGGTAGCGCGCCTCGACCTCGGCGCGCATGGCCTCGCCCGTCTGATGCAGGATGCGGAAGCCCGCGCCAACCACATCGGCCGCGGCGAGCGCCTCGGGCACTTCGCGATTCAAGCAGCCGGCGCCCTGGGATCCACCGATGACCAGGAGCGTGCGTGCACGCGCCTCGAAACCCTCGGGATCGGCCATGGCGCGATGCGCCGCGCGCACGAAATCGCGCCGCACGGGGTTGCCCACCACGCGCGCCCGCTCCCCACGGAAGACCTGCGCCGTGCCCGCGTAGGTGAGATAGGCGCGCCCGACCACCGGCGAGAGCAGACGATTGGTCAGCCCCACGTGTGCGTTCTGTTCCAGCAACGCGGTGGGGATACGCATCGCGGCGGCCGCCGCCAGGATCGGTCCCGACGCGTAGCCGCCGACCCCGAGCACGAGGTCGGGAGAGAGCGACCGCAAGAGCGAGCCCGCGCGGCCCATGGCGCCCGGCAGACGCCCGAAGCTGCGCAAGAGCTCCAGCGGCTTGCGCCCCTTCAGCGGCGTCACCTCGAGCAACTCGAGGCGCTCGCCCCGAGCCGGGATGATCCTGGCCTCGATGCCCTTCTTGGTGCCCACGAAGGTGACGTCGAGCCCGGGCTGCCGCCGTCTCATCTCTTCCACCACGGCGATCCCAGGGAAGAGGTGCCCCCCGGTGCCACCACCCGCTACCAGCAATCGCTTGATCATCCCGCACCTCCCGGAGACGCGCTGCGGCGTCGATTGGCCCTGGCGCGGAGCTTCTGCCCAGCTCCGCTCTCCACGCTCCCGGTCTTCGCCCGACCGGACTCGTGATCCGCCTCCGCCTCGTCTTGCGGCAAAGGCAAGCGAGGACGGGAGACGTTCAGGAGGACGCCCAATGCCGCGCAGTTCACGAGCAATGAGGATCCTCCGTAGCTGATGAAGGGCAGCACCAAGCCCTTGGTGGGCAGCATGCCCATGGCGACCGCGAGGTTCGTGAACGCCTGCGCGCCCACGAAGACGCTGATGCCCACGGCCAGGTAGGTGCCGTAGTCGTCGACGGACCGGAACGCCGCGCGCAGCCCACGCCAGACGACGAAGGCGAAGGCGAGCACGACGCAGGTCACGCCGATGAAGCCGAGCTCTTCGCCGATGATGGCGCTGATGAAGTCGGTGTGAGCCTCGGGCAGGAACTGCAGCTTCTGCCGCGAGTCGCCCAGGCCAACGCCCGTGACGCCACCCGCGCCGAAGGTCATCAAGGACTCGGCGATCTGATAGCCGATGTCGTAGCGATGCTCGAAGGGCTCGAGGAAGGCCTGGATGCGCCGCATGCGGTAGGGCGACAACGCCACCACCGCCCAGGCCACGGGGGTCGCCAGGAAGATCGCGATCAGGATGTAGCCGAGCCGCGCGCCCGCCGTGAAGAGCAGGACGAAGGTCAGAAGCCCGATCATCACGGCGCTGCCGAAGTCGGGCTGCTTCAAGCAGAGCAGCATCAGGAAGCCGGCCATCAGTACGTGGGGCAAGAAGCCCACGGAGAAGCTGCGGATGCGGTCCTGCTTCTTCGACAGCGAGTAGGCCATCCAGAAGATGATCGCGAGCTTGGCCAACTCCGCGGGCTGGATGTGCACGGGCCCCACGCTGATCCAGCGCGAGGCGCCACCGGCTTCGTGACCGAGGCCGAGCACGACCACCATCAAGAGCAGGGCCGCCACGCCCAGCAGCGGATAGGTCAAAGGCCGGTAGCGGTGGTAGTCCACGCGCGCCAGGCCGACCATCAACGCGATGCCGAGGGTGGCGAAGGCGGTCTGACGAATCAGGAAATGCGCCGGCTCGTGGAAGACGTTGCGCGCGTAGACGAAGCTCGCGCTGTAGACCATGACGACGCCGAAGGCGACGAGGGCGACGACCACGGCCATCAAGGGCGCGTCGGCCTTGCCCGTCACTTCGGGCAGCGTGGGGCGCGGCGTCCGCGAAGGCGCTCGGCTCAGGAGCGGCCATGGAATGCCCAGCGCCATCAGCGACCCTCCCCTGGCGCGGCGTCGGGCAGAGCCCGCACGGCACCCGCGAAGGCGTTTCCACGATGGGCGTAGGAGACGAACATGTCGTAGCTCGAGCAGGCCGGCGAGAGCAGCACCGTGTCCCCGGGCTCGGCCAGAGAGGCCGCTACGCGCACCGCCTCCGCCATGCTCGCCGTGCGCCGGATCGGAAGATCGGTCTCGCCCAGCGCGCGCTCCATCTTCGCCGCCGCTTCACCCAGACAGACGATGGCGCGACCCACCTTGGACAGCGGCTCGACCAGAGGCGCGTAGGAGCCTCCTTTGTCGCGCCCGCCCGCGATCAGCACCACCTTGCCGGCGCTGCCCAGAAATCCATCCAAGGCGGCCGCCGCGGCGCCCACGTTGGTCGCCTTCGAGTCGTCCAGATAGCGCACGCCTCGGCGCTCGCACACGAGCTGCATGCGATGGGGCAGGCCGCGGAACTCGCGCAGCGCTGCGGCGATGTCCTCGACGGGCGCGCCCAGCAAGAGCGCCGCGCTGGCTGCAGCGCAGGCGTCGATGGCGTTGTGTCGCCCGGTGACGGCCAGATCCGAGAGCGGGAAGCGGAAGGCGCCGTCCGTCGACAGCAGCACATCGCCTTCGATGCGCACCAACGAGTGCTCACCGCCGAAGTGCACCACCTTTGCGTCTCCCACCGCCGCCAGCTGCGTGAGAAATGCGTCGCCTTCCGGAACGAGCGCGAAGTCGTCCGCGGTCTGGGCCGCGAAGACGCGACCCTTCGCCGCGGCGTAGTCGGCGAAGTCGTCGTAGCGATCGAGGTGATCGTCCGTGATGTTCAGGAGCACGGCCACGTGGGCGTGGAAGTCGCGCACGGTCTCGAGCTGAAAGCTGGAGACCTCCACCACCAACAGGCCGTCGCTTCCCGAGGCGGGTCCAGCCACGGCCTCGCTCAACGGCGTGCCCAGGTTGCCACCAACGAAGACCGGTCGTGCGCCGCGCTCGAGCATGTCGCCCAGGAGCTGCGTCACGGTGCTCTTGCCGTTCGTGCCCGCGATGGCGGCGAAGGTTCCGGGGAGGAAGCGTGAGCTGAGCTCGAGTTCTCCGAGCAGCTCGGCGCCCGCCGCCTCGGCCAGGTCGCGCACCGCACGCGGCGGCACCCCGGGAGACAGCACCACGTGCGAGACACCCTCGAAGACCGTGGCCTCGAGCTCACCGGTGAAGAGCTCGACCCCGAGCTTCTTCAGCTCTTGCGCCGCGTCCCCCAGATCCTTCGGGGCGCGAGCGTCGTAGCCCCGCACGCGCGCGCCCTGGGAGCACAGCAGGCGCACGGCGGCGCGGCCGCTCCCACCGAGACCGACGACACAGAAGAGATCCTTGTCGAGTTCCATCTTCATCGCAGCTTCAACGTGGCGAGGCTCGCGATGGCGAGCATGATCGAAATGATCCAGAACCGAACGATGACCTTCGGCTCCGCCCACCCCTTCTTTTCGTAATGATGATGAATCGGCGCCATCAAGAAGACGCGCTTCCCGGTCAACTTGAACGAGGCGACCTGCACGATGACACTGAGCGCCTCCGTGACAAAGATTCCGCCGAGCAGCAGGCTCAACAATTCGTTCTTAGTCACCACCGCCAAGGCACCGAGGCCGCCTCCGAGCGCCAAGGAGCCCACGTCTCCCATGAACACCTGAGCCGGATAGGTGTTGAACCAGAGGAAGCCGAAGCCGACGCCAACGACCGCGGCGCAGTAGATGGCGAGCTCGCTGGCGCTCTCGACGTGGGGGATGCCGAGGTAGACGGCGATCACGTTGCCGAAGAGCATGAGACCCGCCATGTAGGCCAGGATGGCGTAGGTCCCGGCGCTGACCATGACCGGGCCGATGGCCAGACCATCGAGTCCGTCGGTCAGGTTCACCGCGTTCGACGTGCCCACCATCACGAAGGAGGCGAAGATCACGGAGGCCCACGGCGGCAGGATGATCGGGTAGCGATCGAAGGACACGAAGGGCACGGCCAGGCGATTGCGAATGGCGAGCCAATCCGAGGGCAGGCCAGAATCCCCATAGAAGAGCCAGCTCGTGACCGCGATGGCGAAGGCAAACTGTAGCAGCAGCTTGTATCTTCCGGAGAGGCCTCCGCTGGACTTACGGCGAATCTTTGCCGCGTCATCGACGTATCCGACCATGGCAAAGGCGACGGTGACCATGGTCACGACCCAGACCATCGCGTTATGCGGATTCGCCCACAGTACGGTGGAGATGATGAGCGCGAAGATCATCAAGGCGCCGCCCATGGTGGGCGTGCCCGACTTCACCAGGTGCGTCTCGGGTCCGTCCGTGCGCACGACCTGACCGATCTGCTTTCGGGACAGGCTGCGGATGAACCACGGGTACAGGCCGAAGCTCAGGAACATCGCGGTCAGAGTGGCCGCCAGCACCCGGAAGGGCACGTAGCGCAGCACGTTCAAGAAGCCGAGACCGTCGTGGGTGCGCAGCGGGTAGAGCAGCTCGTAGATCATGAGCGCCCTCCCCGCGTGAGCTCGTCGAGCGCCAGCTCCATGCGCAGGCCACGCGAACCCTTCACCAGAACCACATCCTCGGGCCGGGCTGCGGCCAGAGCCGGTGCAGCTGCGTCGCGAGAGGTCTCGACCTGCGTGAGAGCCACGCGCTTCAGGGTTCCGCCCGCGGTCTCTGTGGCGGCGTGCATCAGCGGACCGACGACGACCAGCGCCCGCGCTTCCAGCGACGCGACCAGGGACACGACGGTGGTGTGTTCGAGCTGCGATCGCGCTCCGAGCTCGAGCATGTCGCCGAGCACCGCGACCAGGCGTCCACCGCGCGCCTCGGCCAGCCTCGCCGCCGCGCGCAGGCTGAGCTCGAGGGATCGCGGGTTGCTGTTGTAGGTGTCGTCGATGACCAACGGCGCCGCAGTTGGATCGGGGATGTGCATGCGGCCGGGCACGGCCTCGCTGGCCTGCAGCGCCGCCGAAGCGCGATCCAGATCGCCGCCCAGGCTCGCGACCACGGTCAGCGCGGCCGCCACGTTCATGGCTGCGGCCTCTCCCAGGAGACGTAGACGCAGGCTGCGCATACGCGTCTTGCCCTTGGTCTCGTACACCGCGAGGGTCGAGAGTTCCGCCTCGAGCTCCGTCGAGACCAGGCGAACGGCGGCGTCGCTCGAGCGACCGAAGAGGCGGCGGTCCTGCAGCGCGGACTGCATCAGTGCGGCGCGCGCGAAGGCGTCGTCCGCGTTGGCGATGCCGACGGCGTTTGGACCCAGACCACGAAGCATGGCGCCCTTCTCGGCCGCCACCTCCTCGATCGAGCCCAGGCCCTGGGTGTGCGCCGCGGCCACCAAGGTCAGCACGCCCACGTCGGGCGCGGCGACCTCCGTCAGCCGCGCGATCTCGCCGCGCTCACTGGTGCCCATCTCGATCACCGCCACGTCGTGACGAGCGTCGAGGGCGAGCAGCGTCAGCGGCACGCCGATCCGATTGTTGAGGTTGCCGCGCGTGCGATGCACGACGAGACCCGTGGCAGCGAGGGCGTCGGCCACGAGCTCCTTGGTGGTGGTCTTGCCCGCCGAGCCCGTGATGGCGACCACGCGCGTGGCCAGGCGACGACGGTGGAAGGCCGCCACGTCCCCAAGCGCGCGCAGCGTGTCGGCGACGACCACACCGCTGGCGCCCGCAGGCAAAGCGCTCGCGTCCCCGACCACGAAGGCAGCGGCGCCCTTGGCCGCGGCCTCGGGCACGAAGCGGCTTCCGTCGAAGCGCTCACCACGAAGCGCCAGGAAGAGCGCGCCCAGTTCAAGCGCGCGCGTGTCGGTCTCGATGCCCGCGACCTCTCGGTCCGCGCCAACGAGCTTCCCGCCCGTCTCGCGAGCAATCTCCGAGAGGGTGAATCGAGCCTGGGAGCGCGGCAGTTCCGTGGCCATCAGGGCTTCCCTCCGAGCGCCGCGAGGGCCTCGACCCGATCATCGAAGGGCCGCTGCTCCGTGCCCACGATCTGGTAGTCCTCGTGGCCCTTGCCCGCGATCAGCACCGTGTCCCCATCGCGCGCCGCGGCGATGGCCATCGCGATCGCGTGACGTCGGTCGACCTGCTTGCAGTAGCCGCGAGTCGCCTCGCTCAGCTGCTCGGGCTCGAGGCGCGCGAGGTCATGGCCGAGGAGGCCCGCCAGGATCTCCTCCACGATGACGTCGGGATCCTCCGTGCGCGGGTTGTCACTGGTCACGACGACCAGGTCGGCGCCCTGCGCCGCCTCTCGACCCATCTCGGGACGCTTCTGACGATCCCGGTCGCCACCGCAGCCGAAGACCACGAAGAGTCGGCCCGGCGTCAGCGGACGCAACGCCGCGAGGGCACGGCCGAGCGCGTCGGGGGTGTGCGCGTAGTCCACCAGCACGCGCAGACCACGCACATTGGGAACGGGCTCGAGTCGCCCGGGCGCGCCGAGGCTGTGTGCGAGCCCAGTGGCGATGGCGCCCAACGGCAGATCGAGGGCCACGCCGATGCCGACGGCGAGCAGAAGATTCTCGAGGTTGTGCTGACCCAGGAGCGGGCTCTGCAGCTTCATCTCACCCCGCGGGGTGTGAACGAGCGCGTGGATACCGTCTCGCCCGATGCTCACCTCACTCGGCCAGATGTCCGCACCCGCGTGGCACGAGACCCTGAGCACGTGGGGCGCGGTCTCGGCCAGCTCGGCGCCGAACGCGTCGTCCACGTTGATCACGCTCTCTTCGACATCGAGCTCGGCGAAGAGTCGCGCCTTAGCGCGCCCGTAGTCCGCCATGTCGGTGTGGAAGTCGAGATGATCCTGCGTGAGGTTCGAGAAGGCGGCGACGCGGAAGTGGCAGGCGTCGGCGCGATGCAGCGCGAGGCCGTGACTCGACACCTCCATCACCAGGTGGGACGCACCGCGCTCCACCGCCTCGGCCGCGAGCCTCGCCAGCGTGTCACCCTCCGGGGTGGTGAAGCCGATCGGTCGCTCGGTCCCGGGCGCGCGATAGGCGGTGGTCCCGAGGAAGGCCGGCGCGAGGAGGGCGGCGTGCAGGATGGTTTCGACCAGATGCCCCGTCGTGGTCTTGCCGTTGGTGCCGGTGATGCCGATGGTCACCATCGCGCGGGTGGGCTCGCCGTGGATCAGGTTGGCCATGGCGCCCAGAGCCACGCGCGGATCCGCGACCACGAGCGTGGGCAAGTCGTGCTGCGTCACCGTGGTCGCCGCGACGGCCACGGCCCCACGGGCGCGAGCGTCCGAGAGGAAGCGCGCGCCGTCCGCATGCTCGCCACGCACGCCGACGAAGAGGTCTCCAGGCTCGACTGCGCGCGAGTCGCGGTGCACGCCGCTCACACGAACCTCGGCGTCGCCCTCGACGCGCAGCGCCAGACCACGCTCCACGAAGGAAGCGAGGGCCATCTCCTGACGCGCGATCATGGCGTCACCTGCACGCTCGCGAGGCGAGTCGCGTCGTCCGTGGTCAGGACGTCGGCGCGCGGCATGGCGAGGGAGAGATCCACGCGCGTGCCCTCGGGTACGACGTCGCCCGGGGCGGGATCCTGATGCACGACGCGCCCGCTGCCCTCGAGGCGTCCCGTGAGGCGCGCCGTGCGAAGCTGAACCAAGGCGGCTCGCGCGGCCAGGGAGAGCAGATCCGGCACGCGCGTCTCCCCGGCGCCGGGCGCGGGCGAGAGATCGGTGGCCGCGACCTGCTCCGGGGCGGGCGGAGCGACGACCGCGGCGGCTGGCGCAGCGCGACGTGGGCGCTCGGTCACGGCCACCCCCTGGGGTGGTACGCCGAGGTGACGAAGCGTGGCCTCGGCGATGCGCCGGAAGATCGGACCCGCCACGCGACCGCCGTAGTGGGCGATGGCCGGTTCGTCGATGATGACGGAGATGACCAGGCGTGGATCCTCTGCGGGCACGAAGCCCACGAAGGAGGCCACCCAGGCGTCGCCGTCGTAACCGCTATGGGCGTAGTCGGCCTTCTGCGCCGTGCCCGTCTTGCCGGCCACCAGGTAGCCCTCGAGCGCCGCGTCTTCGGCCGTACCGCCGGGGCCCGTGACTCCCGTGAGCATGTCGGCCACGAGGCGCGCCGTGGCACGGGGCACGACCTGTCGCTCCACACGCGGTCGAAACTCGCGCAAGGTCTCGCCGTTGCCGTCGACCAGGCGACGCACGAGGGTGGGCTGCATCAACTGCCCGTCGTTGGCCAGCGCGCCCATGGCCGTGCACAGCTGAAGCGCGTTCACGCTCATGCCCTGACCGAAGGCGATGGTGGCCGCGTCCATCTCGTACCAGTGGCGGTAGTCACGCAGGATGCCGGCGGTCTCGCCTGGCAGGCCGATGTCCGTGCGGCTGCCGAAGCCGAAGCGCCGGAGCCCGCGGTAGAGCCCCTCGCGCCCGAGGGATCCGCCGATCTTCGCAGCGCCGATGTTGCTGGAGAAGGCCAAGATCTGCGCCGGCGTCAGGATGTCGAAGGGCTTGTCGTCGTGGATCGTGTACTCGGCCACGGCCAGCGCGCCGTGCTCGCAGCCGATGGACTGCTCCGGTCGAATCGATCCCGCGGCCAGGGCCGAGGCCACGGTGAAGGGCTTGATGGTCGAGCCCGGCTCGAAGCGATCCGTGATCGCGCGATCACGCCGCACGCCGGCGCTGACCTCTCCCGGCTCGTTGGCGTTGAAGGAGGGGAAGTTGGCCATGGCCAGGATCTCGCCCGTGCGCGGGTCCATCACGATGACGGAGCCCGCCCGCGCCTCGAAGGTGCGAGCGCCCAGCGAGAGCTCGCGCTCGGCGATGCGCTGCACCGTGCGATCGATGGTCAGCTCGATATCGGCGCCGCGCGTGGAGCGTCCGTCCAGCGCCTGCTCCGAGAAGATGACGTGACCGGCGCGGTCGCGGATGACGGGCACGCGCTCCGACGAGCCGGAGAGCTCGTCCTCGTACTGCAACTCGAGCCCCTCGATGCCGTTTCCGTCGATGTCGGCGAAGCCCAGCACGTGGCTCAAGAGCTCACGGTTCGGGTAGTAGCGCCTGCCCTCTCGCACCATCTCCACGCCGGGGATGGCCAGCTCATGCACGCGGGCCGCCATGCGAGGGGGGATGCGGCGCGAGATCCAGACGAAGAGTCGGTCGCTCTCGAGGCGATGCTGAATGCGCTCGGGATCACCGCCGAGCACGGAGGTCAAGAGCCGGGTCGCGCGCGCCGGGTCGACGCCCTCGCGCCGCATGCGTCGCGGGTTGGCGTACACGCTGTCCACGTCGACGCTCACCGCCAACGGCGCGCCGTTGCGATCGCGGATCGTGCCGCGCTTCGGGGCCAGGCGCATGTTGCGCTGGTACTGCTCCTCCGCCATCTCCCGCAGCGCCGGGGCGCGCTCGACGGAGAGCTCGTAGGAGCGACGGACGACGAAGCCGGCGCCCACGAAGACGAGCGCTCCGAGAAGCGCCACGCGCAAGCGCATGAAGCGCCGGTCGCGACTCACCGGATGCCTCCCGAGGTGGCACGACGCGGCGCGTCCCCTTCGCCGATGACCTGCGAAGGTTCGGGCGGCGCCATATGCAACGTGCCGCGCGCGACCGCTTCGACGCGATCCCCCTGGCTCAGGGTCGCGGCCTCGAGCGAGAGCAGGCGCCGATTCTCGACCATGCGTCGTTGCTCGCGACGCGCGCTGTCCACCTGATAGCCGAGATCCACGGTCTCGAAGCGCAGCGCGAGGTGCACGACGAAGGCCGCCGCCGTGGCGATGACCGCGGCCAGCCAGAGCAGCAGGAAGCGAGCGCGCAGACCCTGCGTGGGCTCCTGCTCGAGATCTTCCTCAGGCGCGCTCATGCGGCCTCCGAGCGCGGCAATCGCCGGGCCGCACGCAACTTGGCGCTACGCGAGCGCGGGTTCTCGCGCTGCTCGTCGTCACTGGCGATGACGGGGCGCTTGCTGAGCGGAACCAGCTGCGTCGAGCGCCGGAAGTACCACTTCACGGGTCGATCCTCGAGCGAGTGGAAGCTGATGAGGACGGCCACGCCACCATCGACGAGCAGGCGCGGCAGCGCCTCGAGCAGGGCCTCGAGCTGCCCGAGCTCGTCGTTCACGGCCATGCGCAGCGCCTGGAAGGTTCGCGTCGCGGGATCGCGCTTTGCACGCTTTCCGCCCGTCACACGATGGATGGCGGCGCGCAGATCCGAGGTCGTCGAGAGCTCGTCCGCGTCGTAGGCCTCGTGGATGGAGCGGGCGATGCGACGCGAGCGACGCTCCTCACCGAGCTCGAAGATCACGTTGGCCAGCTCGTCCACCTCGAGGCGCGCCACCAGCTCGAGGGCGGTCTCGCCCTTCGAGGGATCCATGCGCATGTCGAGGGGGCCGTCCTGACCGAAGGAGAAGCCACGCTCGGCGCGATCGAGCTGAGGCGAGCTGACCCCGAGGTCCGCGAGCACGCCGTCGACCGCGTCCACGCCGCGCGCCCGAAGTTCCGCCTCGACGTCGCCGAAGGCGGAGTGCACGAAGGTCACTTGATCGCCGAAGCTGGCGAGTCGCTCCCGCGCCGCCGCGAGCGCGCTCTCGTCGCGATCGAAGGCGAAGAGCCGAGTGCCCTCGCCACCGCGTGTGAGGATGCCCTCCGCGTGCCCGCCACCACCGACGGTCGCGTCGACGTAGACGCCTCCACTCCTCGGCTCGAGGGCGTCGAGCACCTCGTCGAGGAGCACCGAGCGATGGGCGAAGTCCGTCACAGCCCCAGCTCCGCCAGACGCTTGGCCATGGCCACGCGCTCGGCCTCGTCGTCGAGCACGCTGGAGCGAAGCGCATCGAAGCGATCCTTGCTCCAGAGCTCGGCGTTCTGTCCCATGCCCGCCCACAACACCTTGCCGCCGAGGTCGGCGTGGCGCCTCAGAGACGCCGGCACGAGCACGCGGCCGAGCTTGTCGAGCTCGCACTCGACCGCACCCGAGACGTAGATGCGACGGATCATCTGCACGCTGGAGTCGAACTGGGGAAGCGCCGCGAGTCGTTCCTCGAAGGCGACCCACTCGCGCATCGGGTAGGCGACCACGCACGGATCGAGCCCAGCGGTCAGCACCAGGCGGGTCTCACTGCCGAGGTTCAATACCTCGCGAAACCTCACTGGAAGGCTGGTCCGCCCCTTGGCGTCGATAGCGTGCTCGTATTGACCGCGAAACAAGGTTTCTCTCGGGTGGGCGTCGGAGGCGATTGACACTCCTTACCACTTATTACCACTAGGCCCGGAAAATACGGGCGTGGAGGCCGGTGGTCAACTTCTTTTTGATCCCACAAATCCCTTGTTGCTAGGCACTTCGGG
>JAACVI010000298.1 GCA_009992505.1 Myxococcales bacterium | reverse complement strand
AAGACGAGGTCACATGGTTCTGCGTGCGGACGGACAAGACGACCGTGTGCAACATGTTCTTACCGCGCAGGCCAGATGATGCGGCTGGGAGGTTACAGGAAGCAAGCGGGCGCACCGCTCAAGAACGCCCCAGGCCGTGTGCCGTACCACGAGGTCGATCGCCTGCTCGTCTTCGGCGAGCTCGTCGACGGGCCCGAAGGCGAGCCGCCGTTTGTCGTCTACCCGTCGTTCCGGGCGATTGCCCGGCGCTACGGCGTGAACCACTCGGTCATCGCCGGCTACGCCAAGCGGCGGGACTGCCTCAAGCGTCGCGAGCAGGCCCAGCAACGCGTGACCGCCCGGGTCGACGACAAGCTCGTCGAGCAGCGGGCCACCGAGGTCGCCGTCGGCAAGGGCGAGGCCGTGCGCGTCATCGACACCTTCATCAAGGGCTTCGAGGCCGCCCTTGAAGAGGGCCGCGTGCGCATGGACAACCCCGCCGACTTCAACACCATGCTGCGCCTCAAGGAATTCCTGCTCGGCGGACCCGACGCACGTCAGGAGGTGCATGCGAGCCTCGCCCTCGAGGAGCTACAGCGCCGGCATGCGCGGATGATGAGCGTGACCGGCGATGTGAACGCCGAGACGCTCGCTGGCGTCGTATCTGGGCGTCGGATGGTCGAGGACGACGGACGCGAAGTCGACGATGACTCCCCGCCGGCCGACTTTGACGGGTCCATCGCCGAACTGCACGGACACAGCGGCGACCAGGGCGGTGACGAGGATGGTGAAGACGATCCCTTCGCCAACGACTGAGGTCGATTCCCGAACCTCGTGAACCGCCCTGTCTGCCTGAACCCGGCGGCTCAGCACCACCGCGTTCGCCAGTTGTCCGGCCTGTGTGGCCCTTCGAGGCCGGGCAGACGGCGATGGTCAACCGCCGCTTTCCGCAGTCTGGGCGAGGGCTTTGCGGGGTTCAGCGTGAGCACGACATCAGCGACGCGTTCACCACCGAGACCACCGAGGGGTGGGGGGCCGGTTCATCTTTCGAAAGCTGACATCGACTGCCCATGTGTACCCGGGCCCGACTGCGACAGCGGAGCCTCCGGCGATGTGCCCGGTGGTCTCGGAGAGCATGTCCACGGTGACCATCACCATCATCGCGACGGCGGTGGACACGCCGACTCTGCAAGTAGGTCCAATGCCGTCAGCACCGCAGCCCCTCGACCGCACGCACCAGGTCATCCTCGCTCGGGTGGGTGTAGACCATGGTCGTCACGAGACTGCGATGCCGGGCGAAGCGCTGCGTCAGGCGGATGTCCTTGGTGAGCGCGTAGAGATTGGTCACCGCCGAGTGCCTCAACATGTGGAACGTGACCCGCCGCTCGAATCCGGCCCGGTCCTGCAAGACGGTGAAGCCGTGGCGGACTTGCCTCAGCGACAGGCGCCGCCCGAGGCGGCTGACGAAGAGCGGGCCCTCCGAGTCGAGGCATTCGCGCTCGCGGACCTTCCACTGGTGGAACCGGCGCAGCTTGCCGCGCAGGGACTCGCTGAGCAGGACTTCCTGCGTGCCGCCCGTTCGCTGTGCTCCTTTGAAAACGTTTAGCAGCAGGCGGCGCTTCGGCTTGTCGTCGCGGAAGACATCCCCGACGCTCAGCGCGACGAGTTCGTGCTCGCGCAGGCCCGTGCCGAGGGCCTGCGCGTACAGCACGTGGTCGCGGTAGCCCGCTCGGTGCTCGCCGGTGACCTTGAGCAGGGCTCTCTGCTCGCGTTCGGTCAAGGTCCGTGGGGTGCGTGTCGAGTCGGCGTAGTTCGCCATCGCGAGCATGAAGGCGTGCGGCGCGGGGGATGGCAAGGTCGTTCTCGCACTACTACTCGGAACCCCCGGCATCTGACCCAACCCGCTTCCAAAACAAGTCGACCCTGTCAGCAGCGAGTTCAACCATTCCCTCGTACGCGGCGAGGTCACTTGCAACAAAGTCCGGACCGACCACGAGAGCAGGCTCCTCTCGGAAGACGTTGCAAATCCAGTCTGGTGGGAGAGCCGTGTCCACCACCTCGAACAGCCAAGCTGGATACCAAGCCGGATACCGCAAGTCATCGACGACCAGGAGGCTCGGTTGTCCTTCGAACACCGCTATCGCGTGGACGTCGTACTGGCGTCCGGCTGTGAGAAATACCTGCCCCGGAGGCGCGAACTTCGCGATGGACTCCGGCAGACTTCCCACCTCGATCTGTCTCGCCACGGCCCGCATCTCTACCTCGGCCCCGGCAGCACGATCTTGAAATCGTCGATCGCTCCCGTCGTCCTGTTGAGGAGGTAATGGACATTGATCGGCCCCTCACGTCCACCCGACTGGATGACCTGCTGCATCTTCACCCAGCCTTCCGATCCTGGCCACCGAGGATCTGTCATCCTCAAGCCAAGTTGCCGGCCAGCAGCAGGATTGGCCATCGCCTGCTCCACGGCGAGTTGCTCGCGGAGGTTTCTGGCTAGCGTCGTCCCTCTCGACAGATTCGCCGTGGAGCCACGCCCGAGTGCCTGCGCCCCCCTTGCGGCCCTTGATTCTCCTGTGAGGCCGGCGCGTCCGACCGCTTGCGCAGTTCGAGCCTGCACGGCACGCCCAAGCCTTGGTTGAATGAACTCGACCAACTCTCCCTCATCCGCAGCAACAATGGGACGAGAGCCGGCTACACCAGGTGGATGAAACAGACCTCGTGGCCGCACCAGAAGAGGGGAGTCC
>JAACVI010000297.1:4447-4882 GCA_009992505.1 Myxococcales bacterium | reverse complement strand
CGCGGCGATCACGAGGTCGTCTTCTCCGCGCTCGACGCGGGTGCGGACGTGGCTCGCGCCCAGCAGCTCGAGGCCACGCTGGAGGTAGCCCACGATGCGTCGCACGATGCTCGCCGGGAACACGCCGCCGTCGGTGATGTGCACGACGAGGTCCTCGGTGGACCAGCGCACGACCTCCCACTCGCCCTGATCGTAGTAGAGCCGGTAGATGGCCTCGGTCGATTCAATGAACGCGCCCATGCCCTGCTCGATGCCACGCGTGCGGAAGATCTCGTAGGGTCCGCCTTCCCCGAAGGCATACTCTGCCGAGGCCGCGCCGATGGCTCCGGCCAGCTCGTGCTCCGCGCTGCCGAAGAGGCGCTCGGCCGCGTCCGTGAGGCCGATCATCACCTCGCCGTCGTACCAGGACGAGACGAGCACCTGCCGCTCGAGGGC
>JAACVI010000297.1:0-4437 GCA_009992505.1 Myxococcales bacterium | reverse complement strand
CGGCGCCCTTCACGTGCCAGCGGCGCGGCTCGCGATGGGACTGGGCCAGCGGTCCGAAGCGAGTCTTGATCTGCTCGACCTGCTGGGTTCGGCGGCGGGCCGCGTCGAGCAGGCGCACGCGGTCGGCGCGCTCCGCCTCGAAGAACGAACGCGCGTACTTGCCGAGGTCGATGGTGCCTTCGGACAGGCGCAGCTCCTCGAGCGTGGTCTCGAGGCGCGTGGCCGCGTGCCGGGCGGTGGCGGGACGTCCCACGGGTTCCTTGGCCAGCAGCTCGAACAAGAGCTCCACCACCGCGGCGGGTGCGTCCTCGCGATCGTCGCCCACGTCTGGCGGAGGCTCGCGCAGGATGCGTCGGGCGGCTTCGCTGCCCTCGGAGCCGCTGTACAGTCGGCGCCCCGCCAACAGTTCGAAGAGCACCACGCCCATGGCGAAGAGATCCGCGCGACCGTCGGGCTCCTCGAAGCGCAGCTGCTCCGGCGCCATGTAGCCGGCCTTGCCCTTCAGCACGCCGGTGGAGGTCTGGGCCAGCCGTCCGTGACCGATGGCGATGCCGAAGTCGGCCACGCGCACCACGCCATCCCAGCCGAGCAGCACGTTGTGGGGCGAGACGTCGCGGTGGACGAGACCCCGGGGCGCTCCGTCCGCGTTCGTCGCCTCGTGCATGGCCGCGAGCCCGCGGGCGACCTGCAGCGCGACCTCGATGCACACCCCGAGGGGCATCTCCTCGTCGGCTCGACGCACGGCGTCCCGGAGCTCGGCCAGGGACACGCCGTCGACGTACTCCATGGCCAGGAAGGGGCCCTGATCGTCCTCGCCCGCTTGCAGCACGCGCAGCAGGTTGGGGTGATCCAGATCGCCGACCAGGCGCGTCTCATCCTCCAGGGTGGCGCGCGCGCGCGGGTCACCCACTAGGTGCGGATGCAGGCGCTTGACCGCGAAGAGCTGGCCCGAGGCGTCCTCGCCACGCACGGCGATGTAGACTCGGCCCATCCCGCCACTGGCGATCTCCACGAGATGCCGGTAGGAGGTGGACTGTCGACCCTGTGCCGCTGCCGCCATGGCCCCGGAGTCTACCGGGGCTCAGCCCGCCGGGCGACGCGCATCCGCACGCGAGTGAAATTGGCCGCCCAAGAAGACGCCCCCGTTGAACTGCTCACCGCCATCCGCGCGGGAGATTTGCGTGATCTCGAACGCTCCTTCCAGCGCCTCGAGACGCTGGACGCGGTCACGTCCCAAGCGGCCAAGCTGGCCTTCCGCTGCGGGCTGGCGCTGGTCGATCGCGCGGCGCCGCCTCCGCCCCCGCCGGAGGAGCTGAGCCCCTTCGTGCGAGCGTCTCCGGACGCGCGGCGTTGGGCTCGGGCCGCCTCCGGGGATCTCGAGCGCGCCGCTTTGATTCGCTTCGACCGCGACGCCCTGGCGCGCTGCCGCGATTTTCATCACGCGCTGGTCGACGACGACGCCGAGCACCCGAGCCTCGGGCTGAGGCGCGCAGACGCCTGGCTGTTGTTGATGGACGGACGCGTCGAGGATCTGGACGAGCTGGGCAAGCAGCTCTTCGTCGCGGCTTCGGCCGCTCGTGACGCCTCCGTGGTGATCGACGCGACCTCCCTGCGCGCGCTGGCTGCGCTGGCCAACGACAACCTCGACGAGGCCACGGCGCTCTCACGTCGCGCGTCGCGCATGGCGCGCACGGAGGGCCTGCGACCCGAGCGCTACCTGGCCTCGATCCTGCTCGCGCGCGTGCGTCGGCGCGCCGGTCGACCGCACCTCTCGACCCGCATCCTCTCGGCCATCGCGCCCATCGCGCCTCGGCCCTGGCAGGGCTGGATCGCCTGGGAGCGGGTGCTCAGCGGTTCACGCCCCGAGTCGCCTCTGGCGCAGGGCTTGGCCGAGCCGAGCGAGCGCGCCGCCGAGGCGCTCTTGGGGGTGCTCGACCGCGCGGCCGCGGGAGACCTCGAGGGCTTCGACGCCGCGGGCGCGCGCCTGGCCGAGGTCGCCGCAGGCTTCTCCTCCATGGCGCGCGAGGGACGCGTGTTGATCTCGACTTTGGATCCGCGCATCTCGGCGGACGCTTGCCCCGACGTCGCGGTCGCCTGGTGTCGCGGCGACGTCAGCGAGGCACCCCTGGGACTCGGGGGTCTGGTCGGTCCGCCCGACGGTCCCGCCGACAGCACCATCGCCTCGGTCGTGGCGCGCCCGCATGTCGCGCCTCGCCGCATCCTGCGCATCGCGCTGCCGCTGCTCGAGCGCGAGGGCAAGGTGCTGCGCCTCAGCCGCACACGCTTGCGACGTGGGCGCGTGGACACGGCGGTCGCTGCCCTGGCGCTCGCCGGGCCTCGCGGGCTGCGCGACGAGGAGCTCTTCCTGCGCGCCTACGAGTTCGCCTTCCAGCCTTCCATCCACGCCGGCATCCTCGACGTGCTCGTGCATCGCATGCGCGCGCGTCTCGAAGGCGCGGCCACGGTGCATCGCGAGGCGAGCGTACTGAGGCTCGAGCCCCACGGCCTGTTGGCGCTCTCCGATCCGCGCTGCGTCGAGCACGTGGAGGATCGCCTGGTGCGTCTGATCGCGACCCTCGGTGGCGTCACCACGCGTCGCGCCGCGCGCGAGCTGGACGTCTCCGTACGCACCGCCCAGCTCGCCCTGCGACGCCTGCTCGAGAGCGGCGACTGCGTGCAGAGCCGCGACGGACGCCGCGTCCACTACACCGTGGAAGACACGACCTTCACGGAACCGACGCGCTTCTAGGTCGAGGTGGGCGGCAGCGCGCTCTTCTCGCAGCATCCGTGCAAGCCAAGAGCGCACGCCCGCTCCAGATCCGCATGGGCATCCTGTTCTTGCGCCAGCGCGTGAAGCGTCGCGGCGCGTTCGCGGTAGGCCCGGCCGTCCTGAGCGTGCGCCTCGATGTAGTGGTTCCAGAGCGGCAGGATCTCCGCCGACGTGCTGCTCTCGGAGAGCACGTACGCCAGGTCCTGGGTGGCCTCGAAGCTGTCCGGTTGGGCTTGCTGCGCGGCGCGCAATGCCTCGAGACCGGCGGGGCTCGTGTCGAGATCGGCCATGACCGCCCTCACGCGCGCCGCCTCGGTCGAGCTGCGGTCGTCCAGCCAAGTCGCCTCTTCGAACAGCCGACGCGCGTGTACACGATCTCCAGATGCGAGCAGATCCTGGGCCCGCGTGACCAATGCGTCGCCCATGGTCGTGTGGATGAGGCCAAAGCGTGGGTCGGAGGCATCCAGCCTGAGCGCCGTCAGTAGACGTTCGCCGGCCTGCTCCGGGCGCCCGCTCTTCAACGAGAGCTGCACTCCACGCCCCCAGACCTCCGACCGCGCAACGGGCAAACTGAGTGCACGGTCTGTAAGTGCACCGGCTTGCGTCCATTCCTCGCGTCCCATGGCCTGCTGGATCGCATACAACAGCATGTGGCCGTAGAAGCCCCGTCCGGCCGCGTCTGCACAGGCCGTGCTCTCCCGGAAGCCGTAGTCGCGCTCGAAATGCAGTCGGCATTGGTAGGCGCTCATCACGACGTCGAAATTCGCCAATCTCGTGCTGAGCCCTGCCTGTGCGCGCGCGTCCGCAACGATCTGCTGGAGCTCATCTAGGGATCCTCCCCAGCGTGGCAGGCGCGCTCGAAAGTACTCGTAGCGCACACGCGCGCAGCTCGGACACGCCTCGATGGCGGTTCGATAGGCCTGCCGGGTGGCATCGGCATCGTTCAGGCGGCCCACGGTGCGCACCAACTCCGTGGCGGCGCCAATCGCCGTCGGCTTGGCCGCCAGCGCCTCGCGGAACATCCCTGCTGCGCGTGACTCGTTCTCGGCGAATGCGCGCAACCGGTCATTGGAAGTCTCGCTCGCCGAATAGCCGCCACGCTGGAGCCACCCGGTGGCGCGCCAGTAGGAGCCGCGCGCCGCGTGAGGAGCCCATCCAGACCCGCCCTCTCGCGCCCAGGCGTCCAGCGCGGCACCGACGCGAGGGTCGGCATTGGAGAACGCCTCGATGGCGTCCACCGCCCAGTCCTCGTATCGAGGATTCTGCTCGAAGCGTGCCTGCGCTTCGTTCATCGCAGCATCTAGCGCCGCGTACTTGCCTTCGAGGAGCATCGCTAGCAGCCCCACGCGGTCAACCTGCTGTCGAGGAAACCCGTCTTCGTCCACACCCTCTGGGCCGACCACCGGAAGGCTATCGGGAGCAGGGGGCATGGGGACCACCCAGGCATGGAAGTCCTCCGGTGCCGGTGCCGCGGCGGTTGCGCCTGTCACGTTTTGGCAGTGCCTCCAGCCCGCCACGAGGACCACGATGGCCACGATGGTGGCGACCGCGGCCGACGAGGCGACAACGAGCTTCTTGAACTCCTCGAGTACCCTCATCACTCTCACTTCCCCTCTGCCGCGTGCCTCTGCGACGGGCTCGAGCCTAGGCGATGCCGAACCGCGTTG
>JAACVI010000074.1 GCA_009992505.1 Myxococcales bacterium | reverse complement strand
CTGCGCCACCGATCCCATCAACCAGCCCCGACGCTTAACCTCCCAGCCGCATCATCTGGCCTGCGCGGTAAGACCACTGCGTCGTGGTACACGGTATCGACGCCGATGGCGCACAGACCGGTGTTATCACCCTGGCGAGAAGTACACAGGTTTCGAGTGAGCACGGTGTCGTCTGTTGCTCCCAAGCACGGACAGAAGCGGAAGCCGGTGCGGGCCTGCCGCGGCACGGTCGAGCGGCCGTCGACCGGTACACGGTTCATGCGCACCATGCGTGCCGGGCGTCCACTAGGGAGAAACTCGTCGCCCCCTGGGTCAGGGTAGTTGCAGGTCATGCGGGTGTCGCAGGCGGCGCCCGAGAGCGGCTGGTCCAGTGGGCACGTCGTGTCGGGGATGGTGCACATCTCCGTGCTCGCGTCATCCGTTGGGGTGCTCGCGTCCGTGCTCGAGGTCGAGCTGCCGCAGGCGCCGACCAGCACGAAGAGGACGGACATCAGGGGGACGGTTCGACCGCGCTTGGAGTGAATCACCTGCTCATCGAAGCACGCACCCGAGCCGCGTACAAGCCCGGGTCGCGGGGTCCGTAGGACGCGCGTGTCGCCGACCGCGCGCCATCGACGACGCGCCCCGTGATCCGCTGATCGCCATCGCAGGACGCCAGGTCGTCTGGACTCACGCACACGGAACTCGGGCTACGACCTTCGCCCCTGACTCGTGCGCGCCTCTTCGTTTTCGGGCTCGGCCTCGTGCTCGGTTGCGGGTCGCACGAGGGTCAGGCGCCGACGCCGACCCCCACGTTGCCGGCGCCGGCGGTGGAACATGCGGAGCCCGCGGCGGTTCCGGCTCCCGCGCCCCAAGTCGCAGTGCCGGCCGAGCCCGTGAACCTGCTCGACGCCATCCGCACCGAGGTGGCGACGTCGAGCGTGTACCGCGATCACACGAATCAAATCGCTCACCTCTTCGACGGGGATGTCGAGTCGGCGTGGAACTCCCGCACGGGAGATCTCGAGAGCCCGTGGATCGAGATCCGGTTGCCCGCGGACGCGCAGGTGACGTCGATGCAGATGACCGCCGGACTCACGCGCACGGGGAGCAGCGGTCTCTTCACCCAGAACCACCGTGTCGCGCGCGTGCGCGTGCTGCACGACGGGCAGGAGCTGGGCGTCTATCCCCTCGATACCGCCTCGCGCGAGCTGCAGACTCTTCCCGTCACGGGTGGCGGCGGCGTGTATCGCCTCGAGCTCGTGGAGCTCTTGCCAGGCTCACGCAGCGATTGGCGCGAAGCCTGCGTCTCGGAGCTGCGCGTGCTGGGGCGCGTGCCGGGTGCTCACGAGGGCACGCATTTCCCACGCTTCGCCGCGGCCGCGCTGTCCGAGCCGCGAGCCGACGTGACTCCGACCGACCCCGCCGCGCTGGCCAGGGCGCTGAGTCGACAGGCGAGTCGCTTCGTCAGCGCCTGGCCCGGCTACGAGCGCGACATCATCCTCTCCGACATGAGCACGGGCGAACCCGGGCTCACGCGCGCGGAGATCAACGACACGCTGCGGACGCGCCACCATCTGCTCCAGGCCTGAAACGATCTGGTCGATCCAGTGGATGAGGCGGCGCGCGACAAGCTGCGACGCGCCCTGAGTTCGGAGCCCCCCATTGGGCCGGGAGACTCCGCCTGGCCCGCGTTTCGCGGCGACCTGGACCTCGTCGGTCAGACCCTCACGCCTCTGGTCGCTGGGCTGGGGGACGAAGCCCGATGCGTTCGGGCCAAGGCCTACGGACACGTGCGCGTCGCGCGCCTGGCCGTGCTCGCCGCCAAGGCCAGCGAGGATCACGACCTGGAGGACATGGAGGCGTCCGAGGTGGGCGAGGACGATCCGGGCGGCGCCGACATGGGCGAGGTGGCCACGGCCGTCCAGGACGCGGAGCGAGGCTGGAGCGGCAACGTGCGCGGCGTCATGACGCGCCTCTCGCGCATGCGTGACTCGGGAGGCCGACTGCACGAGGACTGGGGCGAGCTCTCGATGCAGCTCGCGGCCATTCGAAACAGCTGCGGCTGGGACGCGAACTGAGCGCACGAATCCACACGCCGCGGCAGGGCGTGACCTGCGATCAGAAGTACTTGGGCTGCAAGCCTGCGCCGTCCGCCTCGAGCTGGTCGAGGACACCACGATTGATGCGCATCTGGCGCGCGGCCAGGGCCAAGCCGATGACCTGCGTGTAGGGCAGGACGTAGAAGAGGACGGCCAGGATGCCGTGAACGCGCGAGAGGTGCAGGCCCGCGCGACGCATCGCGCGCGACTCGCGGTTGGTGCGGAACACGAACAAGCTCCCCGTCAGCAGCGTCGCCGCCGTGCCCCCGCCCAGCATAGCGGTGGCGAAAGAGCATCCCTCTCCAGACACGTCCGCCTCCGATCGACACGACATCGCCATGGCCGCGCCCCCGAGCGCCGCCAAGGCCGCGGTCGCCGGCATCCACAGGGCCGCTCTCCGTGCCAGTCTGTGCCGGCGCTGCAGGCTGCCCAGGACGTCGATGTCGGACGTGGGCCCCGCCTGCGAAGGCGTGAGCTCGGGGTCGAGGCTCAGGCGAGAGGGCGCGAGCGGTGCGCTCGGGAGCGGCCCCGCGCTGTAGGGGTCGACCATCCCTCGAGGCTGAAGCCGCACCTCGTAGCCGGGGGGTAGCTCGACGATGACGATGGTGGGTGAGGGCGCGCTGAGCTGCTGCGCGACCTGCGCGTGGGCCGAGGAGAGGTCCACTACGGCCTGGAGAAGGAGTGCCGACAGGAGCCAAGCGAAGCGGTTCATGCATCGGCTCAGTGCAACCCTCGTGCCGGAGCTGAGGGAGAGGCGCGCAACGCGCCTGAACCTTCAGCGCGTGGGGCTCGCGCGGAGCACGTGGACTCGGTCCGGTTGGCCCGGGCGCTCCTCCGCGACGACGAGGCGTGTGCCCGTCTCCGTCGTACGCTCGCCCACCACGTGCGCATCGCCGGGGAGCGCGAGCACGATCCGACCGTCGAGGGAGACGTCGCTGCCGTTTCGTGCGCGATGGAAAGTGAAGACGCGCAGAGCGGGGACGGGCGCGCCCGCGCGGTCGCTGGACTGGCCCATCGGCACGATCGCCACCACGCCCTCTTCGTCGACGCGCACCTCGCCTCCCTCCAGGGATTGCTCGCGTGTCGTTCGCCCGTTCGCCGGGTCCACGTGCTCGACGCTCGTGTAGCGGTCGAGGCCGAGGGGGTAGCTCGGCGTGCGCAGGCCCGCGGGTAAGACGAGGGTGTCGGGCGCGGTCGGACGCGTCCAGCGCGCTCGGCCGTCGGGGGCGATCAGCGTGGCCTCGGTGTCGCCTGTCAGGAACAGACCCGGCGGCCGCGTCACCCAACCCGTGAACAGGGGAGGGTGGCGATAGCCCGAGGCGAGCGTGATCCGGCGCGTGAAGAGCGGATGACCGTCGGCGCAGCGAAAGGCGCGGACGACGCGCTCTCGATCGGGCGTCGAGGTCGTCCAGCACACGCTGCCGTCGCTCGCGCTGCCCACGGCCACGGGTCCGCATTGCTCGCAGGCCACGTCCGCGGAGCGCCAGCTCACCTCTCCGGCACGATCGATGGCGATGACCTCTGCGTGCTCGCTCTCCCGGACGTGGACGACGTAGAGCGAGAGCTCGCCCGCGCGCCCGAGCACTTCCAGGGGTGAAGTGCAGGTCGGCGATCCGTCTTCGTCCGGCCCCATCGGTGTGTAGGAGATGGTCGTGCCTCTGAGCCGGGGGCCGAGCGCCGCGCCGTCCTGGCAGGAGATGGGCTGAAGCGCGCAGTCACTCATCAGAGCGCAGGCGCCCGCGACGCGCTGGACGAAGTTCCATTGAGGCGGGCTCGATCTGCGCGCGATGCGCACTCCGCGCGCGAGGTCGATGGTGTGGAAGTCCTGACCCGGCACCTGCACCAGGATCCTGCCGTCGCCGAGGTCCTCGATCAGCGCTCCCTCCGACGCTTCGCCCAGCTCGACGCGCCAGAGCTCTTCGCCGCTGTCGACGTCGCGCGCTCTCAGCATGCGCGAGCCTGGATCGACCGCGAGCAACAGGTGCCCTCGCAGCATCTCGTCGACCGCGTCGAAGGCCAAGAGCTCGTGGAGGTTCGTGGTCTCCGGTGCCCCCATGGTCTCCGGGGCGCCGCCGGTCTCCGAGCGCGAGGGCGCCACGGGCGTGATGGGTGGTGACTCCACGTCCGGCGCGCTCCGCGGCGTGGGCGCCGTCGTGCCGCACGCGCTCAGCGCGAGCAGGAGAAGCAAGAGCGAGACGCGGAGCATGCGCTCCAGTCTACGCCAGTCTCCGGCGAGACCTCCCTCGCGCATCGAGTTCGACCTGGGCGAAGATGTCCTCGTTGCGCTCGGGGTCGCGCGAGCGTCGCCCCCCCACGAGGAGAAGTGGACGTCGATGAAGGTTCGTGGGGTGCACGACTTGTCCCGCACCGACCTCGCCTTGGGCGAGGATGCCCACGGTGCGACTTGCCCGCGGGCTGCCTTCCTTGCGACAAGCGACGAATGAAGATCCTCTACGGCGTCACGGGTGAAGGCATGGGGCACGCGATCCGGTCGGGGGTCATCCTCGACCACCTGGTCGCGGCAGGACACGAGGTGGAGATCCTCTCGTCGAACCGCGCGGCCAAGCACCTCGCGCAGCGCTTCGCGGAGGTGCACACGATCCACGGTCTGCACATCATGACCGACGACAACCGTGTACGCCGCGGCAAGACCATCTGGAGCAACGTGCGCCAGGGTCTGAAGAACCTCCCGAAGCAGATTGACGCCTACTTCGACCTGATCGAGGACTTCCGCCCCGAGGCCGTCATCAGCGACTTCGAGAGCTTCTCCTACCTCTACGCGAAGGCGCACGACCTGCCGATCTTCTCCATCGACAACCAGCAGGTGATGAATCGCTGCGACGTGCCCGAGGAGGTGATCGGTGACGATCGACGTGACTTCGAGGTCGTCAAAGCCTTCGTGAAGGCCAAGCTGCCCTTCTGCGATCACTACCTGGTCGCGACCTTCTTCGAGCCGCCCATCCGCAAGAAGCGCACGACCCTCTTCCCGCCCATCCTGCGTCCGGAGATCCTCGCGGCGAAAGTGAGCCGCGGCGATCACCTGCTCGTCTACCAGACCACGCAGGACAACGACGCGCTCGTCGCCACGCTGAAGCAGGCGGGAATCCCCTGCCGCGTCTACGGCATGCGCCGCGACATCGACGCCGACGTGGTCGACGACAACCTCGTGCATCGACCCTTCTCGGAGTCGACCTTCATCGCCGACCTCGCCAGCGCTCGCGCCGTGGTCGCCAGCGCCGGCTTCACCCTGATGGGTGAATGTGTCGTGATGCACAAGCCCCTCTTGGCCGTGCCGCTCCAAGGTCAGTTCGAGCAGGTCTTCAACGCGCGCTACCTCGCCCACCTCGGCTACGGTGCGCACGCGGATCAGGTCGACGAAGGCAGCCTGGGCGCCTTCCTCGCTCACACCACCGACTACGAGCAGGCGCTCGCCGGTTACACACACGACGGCAATGCCGCGCTGCTCGCCAAGCTCGACGAGCTGCTCGACATGGCGGCCGCGGGTCTGTTCTGACGCGCGGCCGCGCTCGAGTCGCTCAGAGGTTGCCCACCACGGTGGGAGCCATCACGGGGCTGAAGTTCGTTCCGTCGCCGACCTGGCCCGACACGTTCTCGCCCCAGCACAGGGTCTGTGACGAGTAGACGCAGGTGTGGTTGCCCGCGCTGCCGCCCACCGGGAGCGCCGTGACGACGGTGGGGGTCGGGAAGTTCACGGCCGACGGACTCGTCACCGTGGGGCTGATATCCGAGGTCGCGAGTTGGCCCCCCGTGTTGTCTCCCCAGCAGTAGAGCGCGCCGCCGCTCGTCGCGCAGGTGTGCCGACCCGCCGCGTAGACGTTCGTCGTGAAGGCCAGCGAGACGGTGCTGGGATAGGCCGAGGGGCTCGCCAGCGCCGAGGTCAGCTGCGTGGCCGCGTTGTCTCCCCAGCAGTCGAGCTTTCCGCCAGACGTGCTTTGCAATACGCACGCGTGGTTGAGCCCGGCGCTCAGCTGGATAGCCCTGTCCTCGCTGCCCACGACGGCCGCCGGCTCGATGTTCGTCGGAGCTCCCCCTGACGGGCCGAGGTAGCCGCGACCGAGCTGTCCCATGTCGTTGCGTCCCCAGCACATCACGTTGGCGGCGACCGAAGTGGGGTCGTCGTAGGCGCAGGTGAAGCCGTCCCCGGCGGCCATCAGCGTCGGTGCAGTCAGCGCCGAAGCGCTCATCGGCATGGGACTCGAGTGGGGTGAGGCGTCGGGTGCCTGCCCCAGCTGGCCAAAGGTGTTGTCCCCCCAGCAGCTGACGTTGACGCCGCTGGAATCGATGCCGCAGGTGTGGTTGACGCCTGCGGCGACCTGGATCCAGATGCCGAAGAGCCTCGGCACCAGGGAGGGGATGGCCTGGTCCACCAAGCCTCCATTGCCGAGCTGTCCGCGATCGTTGCGACCCCAACAGTAGAGGTCGCCGGTCGCGGCCATGAGCGCGCACATGTGATCCGCTCCGGCGACGATATGCGCCGCGGCCCCCGCCAGACCCACCGTGGTCAGTGGCGACGTCGTCGACGTGAACGAGCCGTTGCCGAGCTGGCCAGACTCGTTCGCGCCCCAACAGGCGACCGTGCCCGAACCCCGGAGCACGCAGGTGTGACGGGAGCCGGCCGCGATCTCCACGACCTCGTCGCAGCGCCCGGCGCTGCACAGGCCGCCGGCACCGCAGGAGTTGCCGCACGCGCCGCAGTTCATCGGATCGATGGTGGTGTTGGTTTCGCAGCCGTTGAGCGCGTCTCCGTCGCAGTTGCCCCAGCCCGGGGCGCAGCTGCCGACTCCGCACAGGCTCGAGCTGCACGTCGGAGTGGCCACGTGCGGGAGGTTGCAAGCGGTGGGGAAGGTGGGTGAGTCGCAGCCGCCGCAGTTGTAGGGATCGGTGCTGGTCTGGGTCTCGCAGCCGTTGCCCGAGAGTCCGTCGCAGTCGCCGTAGTCGAGCTCGCACAGGGTTCCGCACAAGCCCGCGGAACATTTGGCCGTCGATCGTGGCGGCGTGGAACAGGCGAAGCCGACGCCGCAGCCTCCGCAGTGCATGGGGTCGAGGTCGGTGTGGATCTCACAGCCGTCGCCGGGGACGCCGTTGCAGTCCATGTAGCCCGCGGGGCAGACGACGTTGCAGAGGCTGCCCGTGCATGTGCTCGCCGGGGTCAGGCCGCCGCCCGTGCAGTCGTTGATGCAGCTTCCGCAGCGCGTCGGGCTCGTGATGTCTGCCTCGCAGCCGTTTGTGGGGTCGCCGTCGCAGTCCGCCAAGCCCGTCGCGCACGAGCGGAAGGTGCAAAGTCCGGCGCCACCACAGGCCGCTCCCGTGACGCCGGGGAGGGCCGTGCAGTCGTTGGCGCAGCTGCCGCAGTGGGCGGGATCGACCGTCGTGTTGACCTCGCAGCCCGTAGCCTCTAGCCCGTCGCAGTCTGCCCAGCCGGGATTGCAGCGGACGAACGAGCAGATGCCGCCCGTGCACGAGCTGCTGCCATTCGGGACGGCACATCGGTTGCCGCAAGCCCCGCAGTTGTCGGGATCGCTCGGCGTGTGCGATTCGCAGCCGTTGCTGAGGATCCCGTCACAGTCGTCGAAGCCGGTCGCGCAGCTGCCGATGCCGCAGCGCCCGAAGAAGCAGGCGTTCGTGCCGTTGGGCGCGCTGCCGCAACTCGTGCCGCAGCTGCCACAGTTCGACGGATCCGAGTCCACGGCCGTCTCGCAGCCGTTGCTTCCGGGCGTGAAGCTCGAGGCGTCCGCGTCGCAGTCGGCGAAGCCAGGCTGGCAGCGGTTGAAGGCACAGGCGCCCGCGCTGCAGGTCGTGAGGGCGTTGGCCTCACCGCAGCTCGTGCCGCAGGTGCCGCAGTTGTTTGGGTCGCGGTCGGTGGGCGTCTCGCAGCCGTTGAAGGGGTTGCTGTCGCAGTCGGCCCAGCCCGCTTCGCATGCGGGCGCGACGTCGTCGATGGCGCAGCGACCGAAGGAGCAGGCCACCGCCGTGGTGTGCAGGCGCGCGCCGTCGCAGACCGTGCCGCAGCGTCCGCAGTTCATCGGATCGCTCTGGGGCTCGACCTCGCAGCCGTCGCTCGGGTCGGCGTTGCAGTCCGCGAAGCCGAAGTCGCACGCGCCCATTGCGCAGGTCCCGGAGGTGCAGGAAGCGTTGGCGTTCGCGTAGTCGCAGACGGTGCCGCAGCCGCCGCAGTGGTTCACGTCCGCGCGGGTCGCCGTCTCGCAGCCGTTGCTCGTGTCCGCGTCGCAGTCGGCGTAGCCGGCGTCGCAGTCGCCGAAGACGCAGGCGCTCGCCGCGCAGCTCGCGCTGCCATGCCCTGTCGCGCAAGCGACACTGCAGCTCCCGCAGTGGTCGGACGTGTCGCTCAACGTCACCTCGCAACCGTTGCTCGGATCCGCGTCGCAGTCGCCGAAGCCGCTGGCGCATCGCTCGACCCGACAGCGCCCGGAGATGCACGCCGGCGTCGCATTGGCCACGACGCACTCCGCGTCCGCGTCCGCGCCGTCGACGGATCCGTCGCAATCGTCGTCGACGCCGTTGCAGCTCTCGGCTGCGCCGGGGTGACGCAGCGGATCCGCGTCGTTGCAGTCCCCACCCACGGCGAGGTAGCCGGGCACGGGCATGCAGCCGAGGCGCGTGCCGCTGGTGATCGAGCCGAAGCCGTCTCCGTCGGCGTCACGGAACCACTGCCTGTCCATGGCGCCTTCGTCGACCTCGCCGTTGCAGTTGTTGTCGCGACCGTCGCAGACCTCTGGCTGCCCCATGCCCGTGATCGCGTCCCGATCGTCGCAGTCCGTGCCCAGCGGCGCGCCGCACGCGATGTCCACGAGGCCGTCCGCGTCGTCGTCCTCGAAGTCGTTCACGCCGATGCGGTAGTCCGCGCGACCGTTGCAGTTGTTGTCCCTGCCGTCGCAGATCTCGGCCGCCGCGGGGTTGATGGCCGCGTCCGTGTCGTCGCAGTCCTGGCTCCTCAGCGTGTAGCCCG
This sequence comes from Myxococcales bacterium, assembly GCA_009992505.1. Lineage (GTDB taxonomy): Bacteria > Myxococcota_A > Polyangia > Polyangiales > Houyiibacteriaceae > JAADHO01. The sequence goes on along the minus strand of JAACVI010000074.1, from coordinate 23,993 downwards.
CGAGCGGTGCGCACGAGACCATGGTGCCGCCGGCGCTCGAGCCGAAGCCGTCGCCGTCCGCGTCCGCGTACCACGTGACGGGTACGGGTGAGTCGTCCACCACGCCATCGCAGTCGTTGTCGAGGGCGTCGCAGATCTCCACCTGACCCGTGTAGATGGTCGGGTTGGTGTCGTCGCAGTCATCGTGCAGGACGCTGAAGCCGACCGCGCCGGCGCAGTCCTCCGAGCCGGTCCCGGTCTCGTCGCCATGTCCATCGAAGTCGGTGTCCGGGTAGACGGTGACCGTCACGCCCTCGTCCGTCTCGCCGTCGCAGTCGTTGTCGAAGCCGTCGCAGGCTTCCGTCGTCGAGGGATGCACGCCCGAGTGCACGTCGTCGCAGTCGTCGCCGCAGATGTCCGCGCCGCTCGGATCGACGTTGCAGCAGCGTGCGTCGAGGAAGCCGTCGCCGTCACGATCCTGCGCGCCGAAGGTGGCCGGGTTGCAGTCCTCGTCGTGATTGGCCGCGTCGCAGACCTCGACGTTGCCGGGGAAGCGATTGGCGTCCGCGTCGTCGCAGTCGTCGCCGCCGCAGTCGACGGGCGCGTGTCCGTCGCCGTCTTCGTCGGGCGCGGCGTTGACGCATGCGCCGCGTTCCTCGTCGCAGCGATCCACCGTGCAGGCGTCCGCGTCGCTGCAGTCGGGCAGGACGCCGTGGGCGCAGAAGCCGTCGAGGCAGAGCTCGGCTCCGTCACAGAAGAGCCCGTTGTCGCAGTCCGTGTCCACGGTGCACACGGTGGCCGCGTCGTTCGCGTCCGGGCCCGCGTCCGTCTCGCCACCACCACCACCGCAGGCGGCCAGCGCCCACGCACAAGCCACGACCCAAGAGATCTGCCTTCGCTTCATGCTTCCTCCGAACGTCCGCCCACTCGACCGCCACCCTCGAGAGTCGCGTCCAGAGTGTCCACCCTCCGACGAAGCCCCCGCGCCCGTCCGTGAGTGTCGTGGAGATCCGCCCTGCCGGCAAGCGAGAACCTGTCGCCAGGGGCGCGGGAGCCGCGGATACGAGCCTCACGGCCGCCGGATCGTCCAGGACGCAAAGACATTCGCGGATGTTGTAGTCTGGGGCGCCGCGCTCGCGGCACGTCGTCTCAGGAGGGTTCTCGATGCATTCGCTCCACACGGTCGCCCGTCGCGCTCGCGTCCTTGGTCGCGCTCGATTCGGCGCGTTGCTCGTCCTCTTGTCCTTGCTCTCGGCCTGCGCTCAGGCGGGTCTGCCGATTCGCCGCGTGGTGCTGTATCAGAACGGCATCGGCTACTTCGAGCGCGTGGGCGACGCGGGCGGCGAGACCTTGAGCCTGCGCTTCGCCCAGCACGAGGTGGACGACGCGCTGAAGACGCTGACGATCGTGGGGCAGGGCGGCGGCGCGACCATGTCCGCGTCCGTCGCCGACGAGCGCCCAGACACCGGCGAGGACGCGGCTGTCCCTGGGGACGCGGTGCTCAACGTGCGCCTCGCGGGGGGGCAGACGGATCACCTGCTGGTCGCCTACGCCGTGCCCGTGCCCGTCTGGCACGTCAGCTATCGCGTCGTGCTCGACGATGCGCCCGGGGCCGAGCGCAGCTCCGATGACGCGGGTCAGGCTCTGCTCCAGGGCTGGGCCTTGGTGCACAACGCGTCCGCGGAGGATTGGCGCGACGTGCGCCTGAGCCTGGCGACGCACGCGCCCTTCTCCTTCGCGACCGATCTGAGGACGCCGCGCTTCATGCCGCGCCCCGACGCCAGCGGCCACATGGTTCAGCCCGTCGCCACGGGCTTGGTGCGCAGCGACGCCGCGCGCGACGGTCGGGATCACGACGGCGTGCCCGACGCCGACGACCTCTGCCCCAGCGAGGACGAGGACATGGACGGCTTCGAGGACTCGGACGGCTGCCCCGATCCCGACAACGACCGCGACCGCATCCTCGACGTCGACGATCAATGTCCCAACGACCCCGAGACCTACAATGGCTTCGAGGACTCGGATGGCTGCCCCGATCGCGGGCAGGTCGTGATCCAGGAGTCGGCCATCATGATCCTGGACAAGGTCTACTTTCCGAGCCTCTCCGCCGAGGTGCCCGAGCGCTCGCGTCCCATCGTGGAGGCCATCGCCGCGACCTTGAACGGCAACCCGCAGATTCGCCGCGTGTCGGTCCATGGCCACGCCGCGAGCGACGAGCCGAACGCCTGGGCTCTGGGCGTCGAGCGCGCGGCCGCCGTGCGCGCGGCCCTGGTGAGCGCGGGCGTCGATGGCGAGCGCCTCACGGTCGAGAGCTTCGGCGCCACGCGACCGGTGGATCCGCGCGACACGGCCGATGCGCGCGAGCGAAATCGACGCGTGGAGTTCGACATCGAGGACGCAGGCGACGACTCCGTCGAGGACGGCCCGGCGTCCGAGACGCCGCAGATAAGCGCGCGCAGTGTCGAGGGTGTGGAACAGACGTCGGTCGGCACGGAGCAGGCCCAGGGAGGCACGACCTACGAGATCGCGGGAGGCGTCTACGTGCCCGCCCACTCCACGGCCGTCGTCTCGCTCATCGACCAACGCGTCCTGGGCGAGGAGATCTATCTCTTCCGGCCCGATGGCAACGCGCGCGGCAGCGACGTGCATCCCTTCCGCGCCGTCCGCTTCCAGAACGGTACGCAGGCGACGCTGGTGCCCGGGCCGGTCGCGCTCTTCGCCCACGGCCGCTACGTGGGCGAGGGCTTGCTCGACGGACTCGCGCCCAACGAGACGGCCTTCATCCCTTATGCGGTGGATGCCTCGACCCGGGTCAGCTCCGAGGTTCAGCGGCGCGAGCAGCCCGTGCGCGTCGTGTCCGTCGTGCGCGGCGAGGTCACGCTCGAGGATCGCGAGCTCTTCACCACCCGGTATCGCGTGGAGTCGGCGCCGGACGCGCCGCGGCGCCTCTTCATCCGTCACTCGCGCAGCTTTGGATACGCCCTGGCTGAGCTGCCGCCCGGCACCCAGGAGCAGCCCGACGCCGTGCTCGCGCCCATGCCCCTCGAGTCCGGCGAGGCCAGCGTGCTTCCCCTCGTGGAGACCCGCTTGGTTCAGCACCACGTCTCGCTGCTCTCGGATCTGCGGGCCGTCCTCGGTCCCTACTTCGACGGCTCCTCGCTCACGGACGCTCAGGCCACGAGCCTGCGTCACGCCGTGGAGCTACGCGACCGGATGAGGGCGCTCGACACCCAGATGGAGGCGTTGCGTCGTGAGACCAACGACGTCGCCAGCCACACCGCCGAGCTGCGCGCCAACGTCAGCGCCCTCGACGCCGCCGGCCAGCGCCGCGCGCCGCTGCGCACTCAGCTGCGCGAGAGCCTGGAGCAAGCCGCCTCGCGCATCGAAGCGTTGGGCGCCCAGCTCGCGGAGCTCTCGGCCCAGCGCGCGACCACGCGCATCGAACTCTCCCAGCTGGTCGACGCGCTGATCGTGCCGCCACCCGAAGCGTCGCCGACGCCCGCGCCGTAGCGCCTCGGCGGGGCACGAGCCCCCGCCCTACCGATCTGCACGATCCGCCCAACACGTCTCCACGGTCCGGTACGGGTCCTCGGGCTCTGGACGTAGGCGGGGGCTTGTCCCTGAAGATCGGTCACAAGTGCGATCGCAAGCAGAGCTCATCGTCCGTGTCGGTGTCCGTGTCGGTGTCCGTGTCGGTGTCCGTGTCGGTGTCCGTGTCGGTGTCCGTGTCGGTGTCCGTGTCGGTGTCCGTGTCGGTGTCCATGTCGGTGTCCGTGCTGGAAGTTCGCCTTCCAGTGCGAACGAACCAACCCCTTCTCGCTCTGGAGCTCTCGCACGAGATGCTCGATCACCTCGCGCCGCTGTTGCGAGGCGTGGCGAAACACGATCGATCCCTCGCAGACCAGCTGCGGCGAGCGGCGCAGAGCGTGACGCTCAATCTGGCCGAGTCCGCCGGACACCACGGAGGCCATCGGCGGCTTCGACACGAGTCCGCGCTCGGCTCCGCCTACGAGACGCGCGCGTGTCAGCGCATCGCGCGCAGCTGGGGCTACGTCGCCGCCGATGCGACCGCAGACGCCCTCGCGCTCGTGGATCGCGTCGCGGCGATGACGTACCGACTGCTCCGGCCGCGACAGTGATCGCCGGCCGGGCGAGCCGTGGACGTGCGCATCCCGCGGACCGGTCCGCGCGACGCGCTAGGCCATCAGCGCGTCTCCTTCTCGCCGCGCCTCGTGCGCCGCTCAATTGGGCCGAGTCCGCCCCGGGGTCTGCGGGCTCAGACGGGGTCGAGCCGCGAGCGCCCTCGCAGGCGCCGACCGAGCGGCACGTCGGTAGCGCGACCGAGGTGGCGAGAAGGCAAGCCGCGGATCGGCCTGGGCTGGGCCCGCAGACCAGCGCTCGCATGGGCAAGGCCGCCGTCCCCCGGAGCGCGACCCTCCCGGGCGGCTTTCGTGTCCAAGGCTGTGCCAGACGGACTTGTGATCAATGATCAGGGCTTGTCCCTCGCCGCTGTGGCCTGCCGATGTGATCCTGCTGTCGCCCCAAAGAGCGACCCGCCCGGGCGTCTCTTTCGATCAAGCCTGCGACGATCACCAGGAACGGTGGTGCGACGGTCTAGCTTCGTCCGCGTCGGAGCCGGCGCGAGATGGCGCCCGTCAGCGCGCGCAGCTCCGGGACCTTCAGGGCCCAGGCGCAGAAGGCGTAGGTCGCGGTGCCGGCGCCCAGGGCCACCAGCAGCGAGATCAAGCGCGGCGTGAGCCGAGCGTGGCCGTCGAAGGGCAGGACGTGCAGCGAGCCCCAGATCACGCCGACCATGAGCAGGCTCGCGAGCAGGACGCGGGCGGTGCTCGACGCGAGCTCCTTCAGACCGAGGCGGCCGGCGCGCTGACGCAAGAGCCCGATCAGCGTGAAGAGCTGCGCGATGGAGGCTGCGGTCACGGCCATGGCGAGCCCGACGTGCTTGTAGGGACCCATGGTCGTGAAGGCGACGATGCCGAAGACCACGAGGTTCACGGCCGAGCCGATGACCGGCGTGCGTGTGTCGTTGTAGGCGTAGAACATCGGGACGATCGTGCGCACGGAGGCGACGGACCAGATGCCTGCGGCCATCCAGAGCAGGGACTGCGACGTCAGCTCGACTTGCTCGGGCGTGAAGTGCCCACGGCCCAGGATCACGGAGACGACGGGCGTCGCCAGGCTCGCGAGGCCCACCGCCGAAGGGATGGCCACGAAGAGTGAGAGGCCGAGGCCGTAGCGGAAGACCTGCTTCACCTTCTCGTCGTCGCCCCGGGCGCGCAGGGTCGAGAGCGTCGGTAGCGCGGCGGAGGCGATGGCCAGGGCGAACATCCCCTGCGGGATCTCCACCAGGCGCTGACCGTAGTAGAGGTAGCTCACCGAGCCCTCCGGCAAGAAGGACGCGAGCTGACGCGTCAGCATGATGTTCAACTGGTAGACGCCCAGGCCCATCAAGAGCGGGAGCATCAGCCGGAAGGCTTTGCGCACCCAGGGGTCGCGCAGATCGAGGCGTGGCCGCAGCAAGAGGCCGGCGGCGCGCAGGGAGGGCAGCTGCGCCAGGAGCTGCAGCGCGCCTCCGATGAGCGCGCCCAGAGCCAGCGCGCCCACACCGGGCAGACCGAAGGCGATGGCCGCGGGAGCGAGGGCGAAGGCCGAAGCGATCAGCGCGACGTTGAGCAGCGCGGGCGCGAAGGCGGGCGCGGCGAAGCGACGCACGGCGTTCAGCGCGCCGGTGGCCAGGGACGCCAGGCCCATCAGGAAGATGTAGGGGAAGACGGCGCGGGTCAGCGCCACCGTGGACTCGAAGCGGCCTGGGATGTCGTGGAAGCCGGCCGCGTAGAGCTCGACGAAGGCGGGCGAGAACGCGATGCCCAGGAGCGTGACGACGAAGAGCACGAGGCCCATGGCCGCGACCAGCTTCGACTGGAAGCGCGCGGCCGCGTCGAAGCCCTCCTTCTCGCGCACCTCGGAGAAGACGGGCACGAAGGCGCCCGCGACGGCGCCCTCGCCCAGCAGCACGCGCAGCGCGTTCGGGATGGTGAACGCCATCCAGAACATGTCGGTGGCGGCGACGGGGAAGAGCATGGCGACCACCGCGTCGCGCGCGGCGCCCAGGATGCGGGAGGTCAGCGTGCCCGCGGCGACGAGGCCCGCTCGGCGCGCAATCGCGCCCTTCTCCGTGCCGGACTCGGACATGGGCCGAGCATCCGCCGGCTGCGGCCGGCACGCAAAGAAACCGCCCGGCTTCTTCGCCGCCTTCAGAGGCCCGTGGTGTTCACAGGCCGACCAGCAGCACGGGAGTCGAGCGGTCGGTCGTGCCTCCATCGCCGACCTGACTCCAGTTGTTCCTACCCCAGCAGCGCACGTTGCCGATGAGTTCGTGCGCACACGTGCCGTAGCCCGCGCCCGAGATGCGATCGACGGCGCCGAGATCGACCACTGGCACGGGGACCAGACGGTCCACCGAACCCCCGTCGCCGATCTGGCCAAACTGATTGCTGCCCCAGCACACGACCCCGCCGGTGGCGCGCAGAGCGCAGCTGTGATCGATGCCGGCCATGATGGCCACCGCGTCCGTCAGCCCACGCACCGGGATGGGCGACGAGCGATTCGTTTCGGAGCCGTCGCCCAGCTCTCCATGGGCGTTCGTGCCCCAACACCGCACCTCTCCCGTGGCGCGCAGGGCGCAGACGTGGGTGAGGCCCGCCGCCAGACCGACGATGTCGTTCAAGCCCGGGACCTGCGTGGGCACGAGCGCGGAGAGGCTCGGTGCGTTGCCCCAACACCAGACGTCACCGTCCACGCGACGCGCGCAGCTATAGTCCTCCTCCGCCGCCACCTGGACGACGCCGGCGAGGCCGGGGACGAGACCAGGCAGCTCCTGGGACCTCGTGCCGCGGCCCAGCTGGCCATAGCCGTTGTTACCCCAGCAGGAGACCTCGCCAGTGTCGAGGCGAACGCAGGTGTGTCCCCAGCCGGCGGAGCCGTCGACGGCGCCCGTCACCCCAGGAACCGACAGCGCCGTCAAGCTCTCCGTGACGGTGTCGACCCCGAGCTGTCCTGTGTAGTTGAACCCCCAGCAGCTCACCCCGCCTCCGGCCTGGACCGCACAATTGTGGCTCCGGCCTACCATGAGGCTCACGCCGTCCGTCAGCCCTACGACCGCCACGCGGACGCCTAGGGTCGAGGGCCACGTTCCTTCGCCCAACACGCCGTGCACGGGGTTGCCCCAACATTCGGCGTTGCCCGTGGCGTGGAGTACGCAGGAATGGAAGGCCTCTCCACCCATGTCGATCACCTCGCCCATGCCCACGACCTGCGTGGGGATAGGGCGGCTCGTTTCTGATCCGTCCCCGAGCTGTCCGTAGAGGTTGAAGCCCCAGCAGCTGACGACACCACCCGGGCGCCGGGCGCAGGTGTGAGTATCGCCAGCGTCGATCTCGAGCACTCGGTACAGGCCCGGAACCCGAGCGGCGGTCGGACGGTCGACGGTCGTGCCATCGCCCAGCTGACCGCGGTTGTTGCCCCCCCAGCAGGAGACGAAGTCCCTGTCTTCGCGGATGCAGGCGTGAGTCTGCCCCAGAGTGATCTCGAGCGCGTTCGCGCCGTTCACCCAGACGGGGACGAGGCTATCGCTCGTCGTTCCGTCGCCGAGCTGGCCCACGTCGTTCTTGCCCCAGCACCGAGTCTGGCCGCTGGCGCTGACCGCACAGCTGAAGCCGAGCGACGCTCCGATGCTGACCCCGTCCGTCGGCCACGGCACGGACACGGGGACGGAGCTGTCGGTGGTGGTTCCGTCGCCGAGCTGACCGCGGTCATTCGCTCCCCAGCAGACCACCCGGCCCGTGGCGCGGCGCGCGCAAGCATGCCCGTCACCGACGTCGATCTCGACGGCGTCGTTGAGCCCGGAGACCGCTACGGGGACGAGGCTGTCGGTGGTGGTTCCGTCGCCGAGCTGTCCGCGATCGTTCGCGCCCCAACAGACCACCTCGCCGGTGGCGCGGCGCGCGCAGGAGACCTCGTGTCCGGCGCTGACCTCCACCGCGTCCGCGAGACCCAGGACCCGCCCGCGAACCCCGGGGCTCGTGGTCCCGTTACCGAGCTGTCCTCGACCGTTGCCGAACACGCACAAGACCTCGCCCGTGCTCTTACGCATACAGAGGTGGTCCCAGCCTATCGAGACCTCGGTGGCGACAGTTCCGCCATACGTGCGCTGGTTCGCCGGTACGAGATGGCTGCCACCAAGCCCGTACCCCCAGCAACTCAGCTCTCCGCCCTCGCGCAAGCCGCACGTCTGACGACTTCCGGCGCTGATCTGCACCACGTGATCCGTGCACCCGCCGCTGGAGCAGACCATGCCTCCGCTGCATTGCACGCCACAGGAGCCGCAGTCACTCACGGAGGCCGCCGTCGCGGTCTCGCAGCCCGTGGAAGCGTCACCGTCGCAATCGTCGGCGCCCAGCCCGCAGCCCACCACCACGCACCGCCCGGCGAGGCAGGCGGCGTAGGTCGAAGGCCGCACGCACTCGGCGGAGGCTCCGTCGTCGACCACGCCGTCGCAGTCCTGGTCGACGCCATCGCAGCGCTCCGCCAGGCCGGGATTCCGACCCGCGTCGCTGTCGTCGCAGTCGCTGCCCGCGGCGCCCGCCGGATCCAGGTCGCTGAAGCCCACCGGGCATCCGCTCACGGGGTCACGTCCCGCCACGCGGCAGAAGGCGCGTTGGTCCGCGCCCAGAGCGGCGAAGCCGTCGTCGTCGGCGTCGGCCCAGCAGTCGACCTGTGTACCCTCGTCGACCGCTCCGTCGCCGTCGTCGTCGCAGCCGTTGCAGACCTCGGGCGCCGTGCACGGCCCGGGGAGACAGTCCGCGCCGCAGGCGAAGGTGCCGACCGTGCCACAGCTCGTCAGGCAGGCGTTGCCCGTCGAGCTCTGCAGGCAGGCAAAGGGATCGTCGGGCACGCCGTCACAGTCGTCGTCCAGGCCGTTGCAGCTCTCCGGTGGAGGCGTGGCGAAGAAGAGCTCGCTGCGGCAGTCGCCCGCGCAGGCGTAGTACCCGGCCACGTCGGCGCAGCTGCCGAAAGCGCCCGTCCCCGCGTGGGAGCTGCCCAGGGCGCAGACCATGCTCGCGCCGTCGTCCAGCGTGCCATCGCAGTCGTCGTCGAGGCCGTTGCACACCTCCGTCGTCGGCATCACGGCACCGGGACAGGAGGCGGCCCAGCCGCCCGCCACGCAGCGCTGCACCCCGCGTCGGCAGCTGCCGAGCACGGGCTCGGGCGGTCCGCAGTCGCGCTCTTCACCGTCGACGCAGCCGCAGCCCGGATCGACGGCGCCGTCACAGTCGTCGTCGATGCCGTTGCAGGTGTCAGGCGCGGAGGGGTTCATCGCGCGAGTCGTGTCGTCGCAGTCGCCGGGGCTGACGGCCCAGCCGGGTGGCGCGGAGCAGGCGGTCACCGTCTCCGTCGTGAGGCCGAAGCCGTCTCCGTCGACGTCGCGGTAGAAGGTGAGCGTCGGATCCTCGTCGATGCGTCCGTCGCAGTCGTTGTCGATGCCGTCGCAGCCGTCGGCGACGGTGGGGTGGATCTCGGCGGCGCCGTCGTTGCAGTCGCTGCCGCAGAGGCGCTCTCCGAGCGCGTTCAGGTTGCAGCACTGGGCGTCCGGGTAGCCGTCCATGTCCGCGTCCCGGTCACCGAAGGTGGTGGGGTCGCAGTCTTCGTCGTGGGCCGCGTCGTCGCAGAGCTCGAGGTTGCCCGGGTAGCGGTTCGGGTCCGTGTCGTCGCAGTCGTCCCCGCCGCAGAAGATGGGCGCGTGTCCGTCTCCGTCGGTGTCGACGCAGTCGTCGCCGCAGCTCCGGCGCTCCTCGCGGCAGGTCTCGGCGGTGGTGCACGGGCTCCTGCCCGCGACGCAGCCGCAGGAGTCGGCGCCGGCTCCTCCCGGGTCGCAGACCTCGACTCCGTTGCAGAAGATGCCGTCGTCGCAGTCCTCGTCCATCTCGCACGCACAGCTGGCGTCGGTGTGACTGCTCGCGTCCGTGCGTGCGGCGTCCGCCCCGGCGTCCTCGCCGGCTGGGCTACCGCCACCGCAGGCGGTCAAGGTGGCGCCGAGGAAGGCGATCCACGCCACGGACTTCGTCGTTTGATTCATGCCTCATTATCGGGGTGCGGCGCTGGCCCGGTCAACCTCGACATGGTTGCGTGTCGACAGGAGCGCCGCCCGTGGAGCGGCCCGTTCAGCCCTCGCTGGACGCCTCAGCTTTTGACTGCCGCGCGTGCTTTCCCGGGCTTGTCGCCCAGCGCCTTCTTCTGATGACGCCGTAGCCCCGCGACCTCGAGCAGCGCGGGTTGGACGACCAGGGTCGCCAGCAGCGAGGAGCCGACAGTGATCGCGATCAATTCACCGAAGTGCCGCACGGGCACGAAGGAGCTGAAGAGCAGCACGCCGAAGCCCGCCATCAGCGTCACGCCGCTGATCACGATGGCGCGTCCGGTGCCACGTGCCGCACGCACGAGCGCTGCGTTCGATGTCATGCCGCGACCCGTCTCTTCGCGGAAGCGCGCCAGCACGTGGATGGTTCCGTCCACGGCCAAGCCGATGCTGATGGAGAAGACGATGGCCGTGGCGGCGTTCAAGGGGATGCCGCGCGCGACCATGTAGGCGACCGTGGCCACCAGGGGGATCAGGTTCGGCGGGATCGACAGCAGACCGAGGCGCACCGAGCGGAAGAGCAGCGCCAGCAGCACGAAGATGATCAACACGGCCGTGATCAAGCTGCTCAAGAGATCGCGGACCACCGCCTCCTGACCGCGCGAGCCGGTGTAGGCGTCGCCGGTGAAGGCGACCTTCACACCCGGAAGCGAGGTCGTCGCCGCCTCCATGCGCTGCTCGAGTTGAGCTATCAGCGCCACGCTTCGCTGTGCGCCCACGTCCCGCATCTTCACCTGGATGCGGAGCAGCTGCCCCTCGTCTCCGAGGAAGCTGTCGAGCGGGTTGGTGGCGCGCTGGGCCAGCAGCGTCATCAAGGCGTGGGAGCGCTTGTCGGTTCCGAAGGGCTCGGTGCGGCTGGTCGGATCGTCAGTGACGAGATGCCAGGTCTCGTGCAGCAGGTCGCTCGGGCCGGTCACGGACAGCACGGCGGGTTGCTGCCGCGCCCAGCGCTCCACGCCGTCGAGGGCGTCGAGGGTCGCGGCGCTGGTCAGAGCGCTGGGATCGCTCGAGTGCACCATCACCTCGAGCGGGCGCACACCGTCCAGCTCGCGTTCGAGCAGGCGCGTGGTGATGTACACCGGATCGGAGGGGTCGAACTGGTCGAGCAAGGCGTGGTCGACGCGGATGCCGCTGGCGCCCCAGATGCAGCCGGCCAGGGCCACGGAGGTGACCGCGAGCACGAGGTAGGGGCGCTTCAGCACGCGCGCCGTCATCTTCATCAAGACGACCTCGAGCGTGCCGGCGAAGCGCGCCTCGACCTGACGCTTGGGCGGCTTCACCCAGGTCAACACACCGGGGATGAAGGTGATGGTGACGACGTAGGCGACCATCACGCCGATGGCGGCGGTGATGCCGAAGTGCCGCAGCATGACCGTGCGGGACACGACCAAGGAGCCGAGGCCGACCGCGGTGGTGACGGACGTCAGCAGACACGCGACCGCCATCGTGCGCACCGTGACGTGTCCCGCGCGCACGACGTTGCCGTCGCGCCGCAGCTCTTCCCGGTAGCGCCCGATCAGGTGGATCGAGTCGCTGATGCCTATGATGATCAACAACGGCGGGATGATGTTGTTGAGCACGTTCATGGGCTCGCCCGCGAGCGCCATGCCTCCCACCGCCATCACGGTCGAGATCAACACCGCCCCGATGGGCAGGATCACGCCGGGCAGCCAGCGGAAGGAGAGGAAGAGCAAGAAGACACAGACCAGCAGCGTCAACGGCACCAGCTTGAGCTGGTCCGAGCGCATGTTGGTCACGATCTGGCTGCGCAGATAGGGCAGCCCGCCGAGGTGGACGCTGACCCCGCTCGGTGGAGGCGTGGTCGTGAATTGCGCCTCGGCGTTCTCGACCCAGTGGCGCATGTCGCGCGCGCCCATCTCGCGCAGACGCAGCGCGACCACCGCGACCTTGTGGTCGTGGCTGATCAGGCGGCCCTCGACCAGGGGCGCGTCGGCCAGCACGCGCCGCAGCTCGGTCACGTCGGCGGGCGTGACCTCCTCGCCCTGCACGATGGCGTCGGACTTCACCTTCGCCAGCTCGGGGCCGAGACCGGCGAGGCCGCCTGGGAATCGCTCGGGCGCGCTCTCGATCAGATCGAGCAGGGCGTCCATGGCGTCGTTCGAGACATCGTCTCGCCAGGCCTCGCTGTCCTGCGCGTCGCCGATGTCGTCCAGGGTCTCGCCCGACGGATCGTCGGCTGGAGCGTCGCCGATGTCGTCGAGGGTCTCGCCCGAGGGTGCGGGCTCCGCGTCCGGCGCGGCGCGACGCGGGAAGGGCAGACGCGTGATGTCGTCCACGCGCTCCACGGCGGGGTCGGCGGCGAAGTGCTGCGACAGCCGGCGCAGGTAGGCGAGGGGCGTCTCGGTCAGGATGTCGTCGGCCTGCACCAGCACCACGACCACGCGGTCGGTGTCGCCGAAGGCCGCATGGAAGTCGTCCGCCACGCTCTGATCGTTGCCCTCAAAGGAGGACAGTAGGTTCTCGGGCGCCGAGTCGATCTCGATGCCCGGGATCTGCGTCGCCAGCACGATCGTGAGCAGCGCGAGCACCGTCAGCACGCGCACGCGGCCGTCCGTCACCCAGTGGGCGAGCCGGTCGAGCATGTCTCGCTTGTGGTCTACGTTCATCCGCCACCCGGCTCCGCCGTGTTCTACGTCGGCGGGTCGGGAACATTCACGGCCCGGAGCGTACGCGCAAGGCGGCACGCGCACACGTCTGCGATCCATGTCCGTGGTGAAACGCGTTCTCCCGGGAGGCCTTGACCCGGGGGCTAGGCTCTGCGAGTCAGGCCACTCTCAGCCAAGGGACAGCCATGCAAAGTGACGACAACGACCTTCGGGACAAGCTCAAGCGCTTGGGCAGCAATCTCGCCTGGGCGTGGGACTTCGGGGCCCAGAGCGTCTTCCGGGACCTCGACCCCGAACGTTGGGAGTCCGGCGGACACGATCCGATGGCGCAGCTCGGGACGCTCACGGACGCCGAGCTCGACGCCGCCGCTCGCGCCCACGATCTGCACCCCCGCGTCGACCGCTTGCTGCTGGAGCACGCGCACTACCTCGAGCGCCGCACGGATTGGGGCCCCACGCGCGCTGGCGTGTTGGCCGGCGGGCCCGTGGCTTACTTCTCCGCCGAATTCGGTCTGCACGAGTCGTTGCCCATCTACTCGGGTGGCCTCGGCGTGCTCTCGGGCGACCACGTGAAGAGCGCCTCGGATCTCGGCCTGCCTCTGGTCGCGGTCGGTCTGCTCTACGCGGGCGGCTACTTCACCCAGCACTTCGACGCCACGGGCTGGCAGCACGAGACCTACCCCACGGTGGATCCCGAGGTGCAGCCGCTCTCGCTCGTGCACGACTCCACCGGCCAGCCGCTGCGCATCCAGCTCTCGACCCGCGAGGGCATCCTGCACGCGGGCGTCTGGGAGGCCAACGTCGGACGCATCCGCCTCTTCCTGCTCGACTCGGACGTCGAGGAGAACGACGAGCAGGATCGCGGCCTGACGGCGCGCCTGTACGGCGGGGATCGTCACATGCGCGCCCGGCAGGAGCTCTTGCTCGGCGTGGGGGGCGTGCGCGCTCTGCACGCCATGGGCATCCGCCCCGGCGTCTACCACCTCAACGAGGGGCACAGCGCGTTCGCGCCGCTCGAGGCCACGCGCGAGCTGATGGCGCGTGAAGGCCGGAGCTTCGCCGACGCCAGCTTCCAGGTGGCGAGCCGCACCGTCTTCACCACGCACACGCCCGTGCCCGCGGGTCACGACCGCTTCGAGCCCGACCTGGTCGAGCAACAGCTCGGGCCTCTGCGCGACGCCCTGGGCATCTCGGAGCGCGAGCTGCTCGGCCTCGGCCGCGTGCGGCCCGACGACGGCCACGAGACCTTCTGCATGACCGTGCTCGCGCTCAAGCTCTCCCATCGCGCCAACGGCGTGTCGGCGCTGCACGGCCAGGTCAGCCGCAAGATGTGGACCTGCCTGTGGCCGGGTCGCCCCGAGCAGGACGTGCCCATCGGTCACATCACCAACGGCGTGCATCTGCCGACCTGGCTCGCACCGGCCATGTCCCGCGTCTACGACGAGGTCCTGCCTCTGGGTTGGCGTCGCGCGCAGGCGGAGCCCTCGACCTGGGCGCCCATCGAGCGCGTGGAGGACCTCACGCTGTGGACCGCACGCACCTCGCTGAAGGAGGAGCTGATCCGCTTCGTGCGGCATCGCGCGCCCGAGCGCGCGCGTCTACGCGGCGAGGACGAGTCGGTGGCCAAGGCGATGGAGTCGGCGCTGGCCGCGGACAGGCTCCTGATCGGCTTCGCCCGGCGCTTCGCGACCTACAAGCGCGCGGGGCTCGTGCTCGACGATCTCGATCGCCTCGACCGGCTCGTGAACCATCCAGAGAGGCCGCTCACGCTCATCTTCGCGGGCAAGGCCCATCCCAAGGACGACGGCGGCAAGGCGGTCTTGCAGCGCGTGTTCCAGGTCTCCCGGGAACCGCGCTTCCTGGGCAAGGTCGTGCTGCTCGAGGGCTACGACATCGCCGTGGGCCGTCAGCTCGCCTCGGGCGTGGACGTGTGGCTCAACAACCCGCGTCGACCTCTGGAGGCGTCCGGCACCAGCGGGCAGAAGGTCGTGTTGAATGGCGGCCTGAACTGCTCCATCCCCGACGGCTGGTGGGCCGAGGCCTACGACGGGATGAACGGCTTCTCCATCGGCACGGGCGGCGTGCACATGGACCCCAACGTGCAGGACGCGCGCGACGCGGTGGACCTGATGCACACGCTCGAAGACGAGGTCGTGCCGCTCTACTACGATCGCGACGAGCACGGCCGGCCCCATCGCTGGCTGACGCGCGTGCGACGGTCGATCGCGACCCTGGCCTGGCGCTTCAACTCGGACCGCATGGTCAAGGACTACGCGGCCGGCCTCTACTTGCCCGCCGCGGGCCTCGAGCTCGCGGACTTCCGGCACCTCTGATCCCCGACGCGTCGACGGCGACCCCCGAGGAGGTCGCCGTCCGGCGTCAGGTTCTGTCGAACTCCGAGAGCGCCTGGGCTCGAGCCATCTTGTCCAATCGCGTCGGCTCGCTGGACGGCGCGCTCGCCCACATGCCCCGGAACCCGCCTGATCTCGGCCTGCACTGCCTTGACAGGCCCTTGTCCCAGGGCTACATCGGCGAGCCTCGATACCTGGAGAACTGCTGTGGCCAATCACGCGTCCGCGAAGAAGCGGATCCGACAGACCTTCAAGCGCACCGCGCGCAACAAGACCATCCGCTCCCACGTGCGGACGCTGGTGAAGCGCGTGCGCGCCGCCATCGACTCGGGAGACATGGCCACCGCCAAGGCCGCATTGCCGGCTGCGATTCGTCGCATCGACATGGCCGTGAGCAAGGGCATCTTCCATCGCAAGACGGGATCCCGCTACATCTCGCGCCTCACTCAGCGCGTCAGTGGTCTCGAAGAGGCCTAGGGTTTCGAAGCGGCCTAGGGTTTCGAAGCGGTCTAGGGTTTCGAAGCGGTCTAGGGTTTCGAAGCGGTCTAGGGTCTCGAACAGGCCTAGCGTATCGAACAGGCCTAGAGCGCATCGCGGCCTTGGGGCTGCGCGCAGCAGGTCGACTGGGCGGACTGGGACTACGTCTACCCCGGACAGGTCGACTTTCCGACGCCGACGACGCTGCATTTCCAGACCCAGCGCGCCGACGCCGCCGAACCCGTCGAAGCGACGTTGCCCTGGACGGAGTAGGGCGCTCGCCCTCGTTAGCGATGCGTGAGGCGCAGGATGCCTTCTTGCAGGATCGTCTCGGGCGGGCGGCGGCTGCCCTTAAGGGCCATGTCGACCTCCGCCAGCGTCTCGAAGGCGCGGCCCAGATCCGCCAGGCGGAAGCGTTGGGCGGCGCGGCCCAGCTCGCCGGCCTTGAAGGGCGGCGCGCCCGCCTGCTTGGCGGCTTCGGCGCCACGGAGACCCTCGGCCAGCGCCTGACGCATGCGCGCGACCATGCGCAGCTGCCGCGCCAACATGGCCAGGATGCGCAGCGGCGGTTGTCGGTCGGCCAGGAGCGAGCTCGCCGCCTCGAGCGCCTTGTCGCGCTCCTTCAGCCCCACGGCGTCCACCAGCAGCCAGATCGAGTCGGCGCGGACGCGGGTGACACAGGCATGCACGGCCTCGGCGTCGATGGCCACGCCGGGACCCACGAAGAGCGAGAGGCGCTCGAGGGCGTCGTCGATTGCGGCCAGATCTTCGCCTAGGGCGTCCAGCAGCGCCTCCACGCCGTTGCCCAAGAGCGCGTGGCCTCGAGCGCGCGCCTCGTTCTGGGCGAAGCTGCGCAGGGCGCCATGCTTCAAGGGACGCACGTCGACCCAGGCCTTCGACTTCTTGGCGGCCTTGGCCAGCTTGCCTCGGCCGTCGAGCTTCTCCGCCGTCATCAAGAGGCAGGTCGACTCGGAGGGGGAGGCCAAGTACTCGCCCATGCTCGCCTGATCCGTCGGGCTCATCTGGTCGACGCGCCGCAGCAGCACCAGCCGGGCGCTGGCCATCATCGGCAGCGTCTGCGCCGCCGACACCACGGTCGCCGCCTTGGCGCCGCGTCCTTCGAACAGATCCTCGTTGAAACCCCGCGGCCCGTCCCCGACGACGGCCTTGCGCAGAGCGTCCACGGCGCGGCTCGCGAGGAAGCTCTCGTCTCCCACCAAGACGACGCAGGGCGGGAAGGTTCCAGCCCGCGCGCCCTCGAGCAATGCGTCGATCTCCATCTGCGGGCGCCGCTCGGCTCAGTCCGTGCCGTCGTTCGTGAAGTTGACCTCACCCGTGTTGTGGATGCGCTCACCGACGATCTCGAAGCGCGTGCTGCCGATCTCTTGGCGATGGACGGTGACGACCATCTCCATGTGCCGGTTGGGCTTGAACTGCGGGCGGCGCAGGCGAATGTGCTGCACGAAGGTGCGCTCGTCGCGGTTGTTCACGAAGGTCGCGAGGGGCGGCCCGAGGAAGCGCCGGGGGCCGTCCTCGAGGTCGTAGAACAAAACCTGGAACTCGAGATCGCCCACCGGCCGGTTGAAGGAGGTGACCATCTCGGCCTTCCACTCCCGCTCCGGGATCGGACGACCCGTCACCTCGCGCAGCGAGCGGGCGCTGTGGCCACGGGCGAAGCGGATCAGCCCTTGCTCGGTCAGACCGGCCGGAATGCGAGCCTGCGTCAGGTAGATGCGCGCGCGCAGCCCCCCCCGTTGCGCCTCGGATTCGTCGGGCTTCAGCAAGAAGGCGCTGGCCACGAGGGCAAAGGCCGCGACGAAGAGCAGGGGCAGGAGCTTTTGTGGAGTTCGGTGCATGGACAACCTTCGGGAGCCGTTTCTAGCAGAATTCGGCCGCCCCGTGCAGGGGGAACCGCGACCCTCCCTTGGGACGTGACGGACTCGCTCCCATTCAATCGGCACGGACGGGTAAAATTCAATCCCCGTGGACCCACAAAAGATCACGCGGAAAACTTGGTGTGCGACCGCGCAGCCGATACAGGTGGGGGGACAGCCCCCTAGCAAATTGGAGGAGCTGATGGCCGCGGTTGGTGGAGGCGTGAAAGGGTTGTTGGCGCGGGCTTCGCGCGAGGCGCGCAGGCGCAGTCAGGAGCCCACGACCGCCCATCTGCTGCTGGCGATGCTGCGGGCCCCGGGCACTTGCTCGGAGCTGCTGGGTCGATCCGGCCTGAACGAGGTGCGCC
Organism: Myxococcales bacterium; assembly: GCA_009992505.1. Taxonomy (GTDB): domain Bacteria; phylum Myxococcota_A; class Polyangia; order Polyangiales; family Houyiibacteriaceae; genus JAADHO01. The sequence continues at coordinate 6,104 of JAACVI010000074.1, read as the reverse complement.
TGCTCGCTGCCCTGGCGCGCGTTCCCCACGAGTCTGCGGGCGCTCTGACGCGAGCTGCCGAGTCCGCTGGACGAGACGCGCGCACGCGTCGCCCGGGAGACGAGGCCGGCGTGCATCTGCTGGTCGCGATCCTGCGCGACGCGCGCTCGGCCGCGCATCGTGCCCTCTCGGACGCCGGCATCTCCCCCGAGCGCGTGCAAGACGCCGCTCTGGCCCTGGTGGGCGAGGGCGCGACCGCGCCGAAGCGCAGGCCCATCGCGGCGGCCAGCTTCCGCATGACGCAGAAGCCCCAGGCCGCGAGGCCTCCTGCCCATCGCCCGGCGGCGCGGCGTCTGCCCACGGTGGCGCGCAAGAGCGTTCCCCCGCCCAGCCCGGTCCCGTCGGTGGAGCCTCCGGGCCCCGTGCAGGAATCGGCCGCCCCCGCGACGCGCGCGCCGACGCCCGCGCCCCAGGTCTCCGCGGTCGCACCCGAACAGGGCTTCTGGCTCGATCCCGAGCGCTTCCCCTTCCTGGCCGCACGAGGCGAGGACCTCACCGCGCGCGCGCTGCGGGGCGAGCTCGATCCCGTGATCGGGCGCGACGCCGAGGTCGACGCCGTGCTCGACGTGTTCTCGCGTCGGCGCGCCAACAACCCGGTGCTCGTGGGTGCGCCCGGCGTGGGCAAGACCGCCGTGGCCGAGGCCGTGGCTCAGCGCCTGGCCGATGGTGGCGTCGGCGTGGCGGGTCTGAACGGCGCCCACCTGGTGGAGCTCACGGCGGGCGCCCTGGTCTCGGGCACGGGCGTGCGCGGCGCTCTGTCGGAGCGCATGAAGAAGCTGCGCGCCGAGGTGGCCTTGGCCGACGGCAAGATCCTGCTCTTCATCGATGAGCTGCACGCGGTCGTCGGTGGCGGCGAGGGCCCGGATGATCTCGCGCACGAACTCAAGGCCAGCCTGGCGCGCGGCGAGCTGCCCGTCCTGGGCGCGACCACGCAGGACGAGTACGACAAGTACATCGCGCGCGATCCGGCGCTGGCGCGGCGCTTCTCGCCCGTGCACGTCGAGGAGCCCTCCCAGGAGGTCGCGTTGGCGATCCTGAAGGGGCTCGCGCCCCGCTACGAGCGCTACCACTGCACGGCGTTTCACCCTGCCGCACTGCGCGCCGCGGTGGAGCTCTCCGCGCGCTACATGCCCGAGCGTCACCTGCCCGACAAGGCCGTCGCGACCCTGGATCTCGCGGCCGCGCGCGTGCGTCGTCGCGGAGGCGATGTGGTCGACGCGGCGGCGGTGGCGAGCGTGGTCGCCGAGCGCAGCCGCGTGCCCGTCGAGCGTCTCTTGCGTGACGACTCGGATCGCCTGATCGAGCTCGAAGAGACGCTCGCGACTCGCATCGTCGGTCACGACGCCATCCTCGGACGCGTCTCGGACGCGCTGCGCAAGGGCGCGGCGGGTTTCCACGGCGCGCGACCCTTGGCGACCTTCCTCTTCCTCGGGCCCACCGGCGTGGGCAAGACGGAGACGGCCAAGGCCATCGCCGACACCTTCTTCCCCGGCAGCGGCATGACCCGCGTGGACATGAGCGAGCTGAGCGAATCCCACGCCGTCTCGCGTCTGCTCGGCGCCCCGCCCGGCTACGTGGGCCACGATCGCGGCGGCCTGCTCACCGAGGCCGTGCGTCGCCGCCCCTATCAGCTCCTGCTGCTCGACGAGATGGAGAAGGCCCACCCCGAGGTGCTGCTCGCGCTGCTGCCGCTGCTCGACGAAGGCCGCATGACGGATGGACGAGGTCGCACGGTCGACTTCCGCAACACCGTCATCGTCATGACCTCGAACCTCGGCGTACCCCGGCGCGCGGCCCCCATCGGTTTCGGTGGTGCGAGCTCGAGCGCTCCTTCGAGCGACGACGTGATCGCCGCCGCCCGGCGCGCGTTGCCGCCGGAGCTCTACAACCGCATCGACGAGCCGCTCGTCTTCGGGCCACTGACACGCGACGACGTGGCCGAGATCGCGCGCCGCATGTTGCACGGCGTGGGCCTCACCCTCGAGCGCGAGCACGACATCCCCCTCGTGGTCGAAGAGAGCGCCATCGACGCCTTGATCGAGGCGGGCGGTTTCGATCCCGAGCTCGGCGCGCGCCCCATGCGCCGCGTCGTCGGTCGCCTGGTCGAGGCGGCCCTGGCTCGCGGCCTGCTCGCGGGCGAACACCGTCGAGGCGAGCCCCTGGTGGTCCGGGGGCGCGGCGCCGAGATCCGCCTCGAGCCCTTCCAGGCCGACGCCGCCGAGTGACACCGCTGCGTCTTGCACCTTCTGGGGTGGCTGCCTACAACCCTGCGATGTCCGCCGAACTCAGCACCGAAGCGCCGTCTCTGCCGCGCGCCTTCGGCCGCTACGTGCTCTTCGACCACATCGGTCGCGGTGGCATGGCGGACATCTTCCTGGCTCGCGCCAGGACGGGGCTCGGTGGCGCTCGGCTGGTGGTGCTGAAGCAAGTGCTGCCCCACCTCTCCGCCGACGCGCGTTTCGGCGAGATGCTCGTCTCCGAGGCCAAGCTCGCAGCCCAGCTCAACCACGCCAACGTGGTGCAGGTCATCGACCTCGGGCGCGAGGACGAGCGGCTCTTCATCGCCATGGAGTACGTCGAGGGTTTCGACCTCAACCAGCTCTTGAAGAACCTCAGCCGCGCGCGCATCCCGCTGCCCGCCGAGTTCGCCATCCTGATCGTGCGCGAGCTGCTGCGTGGACTCGACTACGCCCACCGCGCACGCAACGCCGAGGGCGAGCGGCTCGGTCTGGTGCATCGCGACGTGTCGCCTTCGAACGTGCTCGTCTCCTTCGAGGGCGAGGTGAAGATCTGCGACTTCGGCATCGCCCGAGCGCTGCGCCTGCCACGCGCCGAGGGGGAGCCTGCGCAGGGCGGCCAGGTCGTGGGCAAGGCGGCCTATATGTCGCCCGAGCACGCCCGCGGCGAGGAGATCGACGCACGCGCGGACGTGTTCGCGGCCGGCATCCTGCTCTGGGAGCTGTGCGCGGGCAGGCGGCTCTACCGAGGCACGGAAGAGGAGATGCTGGCGCAGGCCAAGGCCGGTCAGGTCCCGCCGCTGCCCGACCGCGGCTTGCCCCTGGCGGACCGCCTCACGCGCGTGTTGATCCGCATGACGGAGCCGAACCGACGCTATCGCTACGCCACCGCGCAGGAGGCGCTCGACGAGCTCGAGGCGTGGGCCTCCGAGGTCGAGCTGATGGCCTCGCCGCTGCGCTTTGGGCGCTTCCTCGAAGGGCATTTCAGCGAGTCCATCCTGACCATTCGCCGCCAGCGCGAAGAGGCGGCCCAGAAGCTCACGGGCAGCGGCCAGAGCGACATCCCCGCCGCCCTGCCCGCCGCGCAGGAAGCGCCCCTGCCCACGCCGCCCGCGGTCGCTGCCAAGGCCGAGCGCAACACGCCATCCAGGGCAGTCGAGCCCCCGCCGCCGTCGTCCTCCAAGACCCGCTCCCGGCCGTCCACGGCGACGCCTAGCGATTCCTTCTCCGTGGCGGAGGCGTTGGCGCAGGACGAGCGCTTCGACGAGGTGACGGGTTCCCTCTCGGGTGCGCAGATGATGGCCCTCGAGAGCGGGGAGCATCGGCTCGAAGCCGCCCGGGTGGCGCGTCGCGCCAGGGTCACGAGCAAGGCTCCGCCGCCGCCGTCCCGCGCATCGTCCATGGGCTTCTACGTGCGCTTGGCTCTGGCCGCGCTGGTGGTCGGCGCCCTCAGCTTTGGTCTCGTCCGGCTCCTCGCGCACGGATGACACGCCTCAGGGCGCGCGCGCGCTCGGGCGCCAGGCCTGCAGCCACTGCCACGTCGAGGATCGACGGAGCGACAGCGTCGTAGGCCGCCAGCACTCGTGAGTGCGCGGCGAGGGCCCGGCGGTGGGCGCTGACGCTCTTCACGTCGCCACGCGCCACGGGTCCGGTCAGAGCCCTGGGCAAGCCCAGGCGTTCGACGTTCTCTCCCACGCTGCGCAGGAGCGCACCCATGGCGCGCGCGGCGTCTCGGGGCGGCACGTCGAGCGCCTCGAGCAGCTCGATGCCGAGCGCGGCCAGGGCGGTCGCGCCGTTGGCGACCAGAGCAGCGGCGGCGTGATAGGCCGGTCCGTGCAGCGCACGCACGACGCTCAGGGCGCCGACCGCGTGGGCCAAGCGCTTGGCTGCAGCGCTTGCCGGAGCGTCTCCCGCGATCACGAACGAGGTGCCGACCAGGGTCGGTGGGTGCTTGGCGTCCGCGAAGGAGACGAGCGGATGCATCGCGCCCACGGGGTGACCCGAGGACACCGCCTGAGCCAGGGTCGCAGCTTGTCCGCCCGCGCAATGGAGCAGCGGCACATGGAGACGGAGCTGTGGCGCGACGCGCGCGCTGGTCTCGAGGATGGCCGCGTCCGGTACCGCGAGCACGGCCACCCAGGCGCCTGCGAGATCGACTGCGCGAACGTGTCGGGCGCTGCGCAGCCGAGTGGGCACGCCCGCCGCCTTCAGCGCGTGACTGAGACCATGCCCGACCTTGCCGCGACCGAGCACGAGCACCCAGCCTTCGCCGCCGGGCGCGGCGCTCATGGGCGCTCACTCGTGTAGGGGTTGTCCTTGGCCAGGAGCGCGATCACGTCCCGGTGGAGCAAGCCCTCGACTGACTCGCCTGCGGCCAGGCGTCGGCGGATGTCGCTCGAACTCACCTCGGGCATCTGCACCATGCTCGGCCCGACGGTGTCGCTGCCGCGCCGTCCGATCACGAGGGGCGGAGCCAGGCGCGCGACCTCGTCCCAGGCATGCCAGCGCGCGACCTGATGCATGATGTCCTGACCCACGATCAGGCGCAGCAGTCGCTCGGGTTCGCGGCGCCGGAGCTCGTGCAGGAGCGTCAGCGTGTAGCCTTCGCCGCCGAGCTCGTCCTCGAGCGTGTCCACGCGCGCGCGATCCAGATCCGCGAAGGTCGCGCGGCACATCGCAACGCGCATCTCGAAGCTGGCCTTGGGCTCCTTGCCCAGCGGGTGATGCGCGCTCGGAAAGATGGCCAAGGCGTCGAGGGGCTCGGTGGCGAGGGCGAAGCTCGCGGCCAGCAGGTGGCCGACGTGGGGTGGATCGAAGCTGCCCCCGAAGACGCCGAGCGTGCTGCGGGTCATCCCGAGACCGTGATCTTCGTCGTGCGTCCCGCGGCGACCTCGCGCAGCACGGGTTCCCCCGAGATGGCGTAGGCCGAGATCACGATGCGGCCGTCGCCCTCCACCTCGAGCACGCCGACGCGGTTGCCCGAGAGACCGCCCGGCGTGAAGAAGGAGCGCGTGCCGAAGCGCGCGTGGGCCATCTCCTTCGCGCCTCCGTAGACGACCACGTGGGCGTTGGCGATGTCCTCTTCGGTCAAGGTGCCCTTGTCCGCGATGAAGAGCACGATGCGATCCTCGAGCAGCTCGATGGCGCGATTCGGGGCCTTGGGGATGCGTAGCACCTCGGCCAAATGCTGAAGCTCCCGGTCCACCTCGAGCAGCCCCTCCAGCGCCCGCGCATCGCCCGTCACGGCGAGCTCCGCCGCGCGATCGAGGAAGGCCGTCGCCAGCGAGGCGGGGTTGCCGAGCTGCTCGGCGCGCGTCCAGGCCGCGTCCTCCAGAGCGTTGTCCTCACCCAGGTAGATCACGCGATCCACGGAGAGGTCGCCGGCCAAGAGCTCGACGGCGTCCAGCACCGTCTGGGCGTCGGCACCCTTCGCGCTGCCGAGCACGCCCAACCTCATGGTGTCGAGGTCCCGCCTTCGACGCGAGCGACGAGGTCTCTGGCTGCGCGGCTAGCGCGCTGCAGCGTCGGCCCATCGAGGCTCGACAGCGACTCCCACTCTGGCGACGCAGCGATGCGCATCAGCGACCCTAACGTCGGTCCGCACCGACGCGATGTCGCGCCTCGAAGTAGGCGTCCGAGATGGCGAAGGAGAGTAGGGCGAAGGCCTCTTCGCTCTGGCGCAAGGCGGCGAGGCGCGCTTGCACGCCGTCGCTGTCGTGGAGGTGCATGCCCGAGAGGGAGAGCAGCGCGCGGAAAGCCGCCGGTGTGTCGCCCGTCGCGACCAGGGCGACGCGATCCCCGAGCTCGGCCGCCGCCGTGCCCACGCGC
>JAACVI010000296.1 GCA_009992505.1 Myxococcales bacterium | reverse complement strand
CGGGCGTGAAGAGGAGCAGACCTCGAGCGGCGTCTGGATCGGTCCCGCCGCGGGATCCACGGCCGCGATCCACTCCGCTGGTGGCCGCGTCGTCGCCCTCGGCAGCGCGCGCCTGCAGTACGTCGTGCGCGAGCCCTATCGCGGACCGGGCACGCGCTACACGCTGACGCGCGGTCTGGTTCCGCCCGGAGAGCGCCTGGAGCTCCACTCCAAGATGCGCGAGGGCATGCTCTTCGTGGACGGAGCGCATCGCACCCATGCCGTCGACATCGGCGCCGTCGTGCGCCTCGATCGATCGGACGAGCCGCTCACGCTCTTGGGGATGCGCCAGCGCTGAGTCCGCCGACGCGCCGCTTGCGCACCTCGGCGAAGACGAAGGCGAAGGCCAGGGCCCAGCAGCCGGGCGTCGTCACGTCGCCCACGCGCACGAAGAGCGTCTCGTCTGCCAGCAGGCGCACGTCGGCGATGAAGCTCGCGGTCTCGAAGGCCTCGGTGTGCACGACCTCCTCGCCCGCCGCCGTCACGTGCGCGCTGACGCCCGTGTTGACGACGCGCACCAGATCCCTCCGTGTCTCCACGGCGCGCAGACGCGCCACCATCTGATGCAGATGGGGTTCGCTCGTGTCGCCGAACCAGGCGTCGTTGGTGACGTTCAGCAGCCAGCCCGCCTGCGGCCTAACGACCGTGCGCGCGTAGTCGCTGGGCACGTCCTCGAAGCAATTCAGCACGCCCACCTCACCGCCCTCGAAGGAGAGGCGCCCCGGGCGATCGCCAGGGCTCAGGCCCGGGCAGGGGAAGGTGCGGTGCAGGGGGGGCAGATACGACCAGAGCGGGATGAACTCGCCGAAGGCCAGCAGGCGCACCTTGTCGGCCACCCCGAGCACCTGTCCGTCTGCCGCGAGGGCCACCGTCGAGTTGTAGCGGTCGCACCTGCCGCGCATCGTGAGCGCGCCGAAGATCACGGGTCCGTCCACGCCGTCGCGATGGATCCCGGTCGGTCCGCTCGGCTCCCTGTCGAAGCCGCGACGCAGCGGAAAGGGGTAGGCGGATTCGGGCCAGACCACGAGCTCGGCCCCCTGCGCCTCGAGCGTCGCCGTGGCCGCACGCAAGGCCTCGAGCTGCGGATAGAAGTTCACGGGATCGTGCTTGGCGAAGATGCCCACGTTGGGCTGCACGACACCGACGCGGAGCCTCGGCGCCTGCGCGCGCTCCGCCTCGATCTGGGGCAAGCGCACGGCGCCATAGACGGGCGGCAAGAGCAGCGCCACCAGCGCCAGCAGGGCAGGGCGCACGCGCATGCGGCGCAGCGCCACCATGGCGCCCACCCCTCCCAGGGCGAGCAGGAGATCGAGGGACGAGGCCCCGCCCAGCTCCGCGAGCTGCACCCACTCGGGCCAAGCCGTCAGTGGCGCCGCGGGACGCCAGGGAAAGAGCGCAGGCACGGAGGCGAAGCACAGCTCCCAGGCCAGAACGAAGGCCAGCCATGGCGGCGCGCCGGCGCGACGCAGCCAGGTCGTGCCCACGCTCGTGAACGCGAAGGGCAGCGCCTGCGCCGTGAACAGCAGCGCCGCGGTCGGTAAGGCCGCGATCAGCGGGAAGCGACCGAAGGTCTGCAGCAGGTCCACGATCCAGCCGAGCGCCACCACGTTCACGGCCACGCCCGCCGCCAGACCCAGCCAGAAGCTGCGGCGCGAGCTCGGCTCTCCCCCGGTCGGTACGAGCGCGAGGTAGAGCAGGGCGGGGGAGCCCAGGGCCAGCGCCGGATGCTCGAAGGGCGCCGCGCTCACGGCGAGCAAGAGCCCCGACGCGACGGCCAGCAGGAGATCGCGGCTCGGGACCGGGCCCCGGGCGTCGTCCGTAGGCTGATTCATCCGCGCAGGGAGAGCGCGCCTGCGTGCATCTCGAAGGTCGCGGGCAAGGCGCCGGGGGCTTCGCCGTCGACGTCGAGCAGGATCGGCCCGCCGTGATCCGCGGGCTCCACCACGACCTTCGCCGCGCGGGCGTAGGTGATGCCCTCGCGTCCCAGCAGCGTGCCGCGGTAGATGTGCGGCGTCTGTGCGAGCTGCGACAGGACCCCGGGGCTCTCGACGCCCACCACCTCGAACAGGCCGTCGTCGAGCTGCGCCCTGGGTGCGATCTCCATGCCGCCGCCGAAGAAGCGACCGTTGGCCACGGCCAGGTTCAGGATGCTCGCCTCCCGCGGCTCGCCATCGTCGAGCTGGATGCGCACGCGACGGTTCCGGTAGCGCAGCATCGCGCGCATCGTGCCCAGGAAGAACGCGGGTGTGCCGCCCATCCACTTCGGTCCGTCGTTGACCAGGCGATCGACCAGACCGCCGATGCCGCAGCTCGCGATGTTCAGAAAGGCGCGCCCCGCGGGCCGACCGTCGTCGTCGACGTGGCGCAGGTAGCCGAGGTCGATGCGTCGGGGCTGCGCCGCCAAGAGGTGCGCCACCGACTCCGTCGGATCGCGGCCCAGGCCCAGCGTCTTGCGGAAGTCGCCGCCTGTGCCGCAGGGCAGGGGACCGAGCCACATCGGAGTCTTCACCGCATGGCCCGCCTCGTCGAAGAAGCCGCCCACCGCCTCGCTCAGAGTCCCGTCGCCCCCGACCACCGCGACGCCGGGCGCACCCTGGGCGATGGCCTTCCGCACCAGCTGGGTCGCGTCGCCGGGACCGGCGGTCAGCCAGGTCTCGAAGCGTGCGCCCGCCCGGTGGAGCGCTCCCTCGAGCTCCTCGCGCCGCGCTCCGGCGCGTCCCG
>JAACVI010000073.1 GCA_009992505.1 Myxococcales bacterium | reverse complement strand
TCTGCCGTCGGTCAGCGCGAAGACGTGCTGGAAGCTGTGCCTGGGCGGCCGGGCCCACGGCCTTGCACTCGGCTTATCGGACCCGGGTCGCGATTGACCCCCTGGCGGCCGGTCTGTAAAACGGTCGAAATCGTGCGATCTCTCACCCTCCGATTCGTGTTCGCGGCCGCGGCCGTGCTTCTGACCACGGCTGTGCCGCTCCTCCTCCCCAAGCAGGCTGCGGCCCAGTGCATCGACGAGGCCATCCGGGACGAGCTCAACGCTCGCCGGCGCTATCGCGGTGTCGAGCCTCGCCTGTTCAAGAAGGCCCTGCGCCATGAGTTGACGGTGTTCGGCGGGATGTACAGCGCCGACCTGCTCTCGAGTTGGGCGCTCGTGGGCGGCGCCTACACCTTCCACTTCAGCGAGTCCCTCGGGCTCGAGGCGTCCTTCGGCTACACGCGCACGCGCTCGGATCTGGTCACGACCATCGAGAACTCGCGCGGCATCACCCTGCTCCACCTCGATCAGCGCGTCTTCGTCTACACGGGGCACCTCTTGTGGTCCCTCGCCTACGGCAAGGTGCGCTGGTTCGGAGGCAGCATCTCGCGCTTCGACTTCTACCTCGCCCTGGGCGGTGGCGTGACGGACAACCAGACCGCCAACGGCCTGACCTTCTCCGGCGGCTTCGGCCTCGAGTTCTTCTTTGGCGACTGGTTCGCCATCCGCCTCGATCTGCGCGACCAGGTGCTTCAGCAGGAGATCCTCGGAGAGACCAGCATCGTGCAGAACCTCGCGGCCACGCTCGGCTTCTCCATCTTCATGCCCTTCCACCCCTAGCCAGCATGCGTGAACCGATGATGCACAAGCACTCCATGGTCCGTCTGCTCACCACGCTGCTGGTCGCGCTGCTTCTGGGCGGTGTCTTCTCCGACGTGGCGCAGGCGCAGCGTCGTCGGCGTCCGCGGCGTCATCGGCCGGCCCCTACGGCGGAGACGGCCACGCCCGCGACGGATTCGGCGGACGCGGGCACGGCGACCACGCCCGCGACGACGCCCAACCCCGCGGCCGCCACGACGCCCGCCGCGGCCGACCCGCTTCCCGACAACCCCTTCGCTGCACCCACTCCTGCGCCAGCGACCACGACCACGCCGGCTGCCGCGCCCGCAGCGGACACCGCCACATCCGACGCGACCGAACCCGATGCCGAGCCCGAGCCCGATTTCGTCGACCTCGGACCTCTGCGCGACGAGTTCACCGCGGTGATGGACGATCTGGTGCAGGTGCGATCACGCATCGCCGTGCTCGGTCGACAGCTCTTCCAGACCAAAGTGCGCGTGCGCGTGCAGGATCGCGCGAGCGACGATCAGGATCTGGTCTCGATCGCGCTTCGCCTCGACGGCGCGCCCATCTTCAGCGGGGATCCCAGCAGCGTGAACGGTGACGTGCGGCAGATCTTCGAGGGCTTCGCCGCACCCGGACCGCACCTGCTCACGGTCGAGACCGAGCAGCGCGCCCGCGCCAACGACGACTATCGCTACACCCAGAGCGACACCTATCGCTTCCAGGTCGTGCGCGGCAAGGCCACGGAGCTGACGCTCACGCTCGACGACTCCTCCAACATCGCCGAGGACTTCTCCGACGATGGCGAGGGCGAATACGACATCCGCATGCGCCTGCGTGTGGCCACCCGTGAGCTGAGCGCCGAGCCGTGAACTGGTCCGCTCGCTGGCGACGGGGGCGCGCACAGGGAGCGCTCCTTCTTCTGCTGATGGGGGCGTCCCTCGTCTCGACGGGCGCGCGCGCGCAGGACGCGGCCGCCGCGTCGCATGGCGACTCGGTCACCCTCGCCGACTACATGAACGCCTTGGCTGCGAGGCGGCTCCTGGCCGCGGAGACCGGCAGCGTCGAGCGCATGCGCGAGCTCGCGCGTCGCGCCGAGACGGCCTACTTCGCCCATCATTGGGATGACGCCTCGCTCCTGCTCTTCGAGGTGGTGGAGAGCCCACGCTTCGCGGACTTCGCGGATCTCGACGAGTTCCGTGGCGCCACCTACATGCTGGCCGGCGCGCTCACGGAGATGGGCGCGCTGCGCTCCGCCTCGCGCTACCTCGAGCACCTCCTGGCCGGGGGGCCCGAGGGTCCCTACTACGGGCCCGCCGTGCGTCGCTTCGTCGACGTGGCCTTGCGCTCCGGCGACGTGGCCACGGCCGCGACGACGCTGGCCGGCTTGATCCCCGAGGGCACGAACCTGCCCGACGCGCAGAACGAGCTGCGCTACCTGCGCGGTCGCGCGGCCTACGACGCGAACGACCTCGCCGCGGCCGACACGGCCTTCGCACAGGTCACGCGGCGCGGGCGCTTCTACGCCAACGCGCACTACCTGCGTGGCGTGATCGCGACACGGCGCGGGGATCTGCCGGCCGCCGAGGGGCAGTTCTGCTCCATCGCCACCACCGCGGACACGGACCACTACACCTTCTACGTCGATGATCGTTACTTCGCGATCAAGGACCTGGCCTGGCTGGCGCTTGGTCGCGTCGCGCACGAAGGCCGCCGCCCGGACGACGCCTTCTACTACTACTTCCAGGTCCCGAACGACTCCGCGCGGGTCGCCTCCGCGCTCTTCGAGGCCTCCTGGAGCATGTACGAGGGCGACGATCCGGACACGGCCCTCGATCTCCTCGACCAGCTCAGCTCGCGCTTCCCCAACTCGCCCTACGTGGACGAGGCCGGGCTGCTGCGCGCCTACGTGCACCTCGACCGCTGCGAGTTCGAGCTCGCGAGTGAACTCTTCACCCGCTACCAGACCCGCTTCGGACCCATGCTGGAAGAGATCGATCGCGTGCTCGCGAGTCCGGCGCGACAGGCACGGCTCGAGGACGATCTGTTGACGGCCGAGCGACGTGCCGCCGCCGGCACCGCGGGCGCCCAGGGTCAGGGCCTCGACGATCTGCTGCTCGCGCTGCTCACGGTCGATCCGCGCTTCTACCGACTGCACACGCGCATCCGCACTCTGGACGCCGAGGCCGGTCGCGCGGGACGTTTGGCGACGGAGCTCGGCGCCGTGCGCGCCCGCCTGCACGGTGACGACAGCCCCCGCGCGGCGGTCGCCCGCGACGAGTACGAGGGCGAGACCGCGCAGGTCGCCCACGATCTCGAGAGCGCCCGCGCGCTGCTCGCGGGCTTGACGCAACAGCTCGACACCATGCGCGACGGCGGGGCCACGGAGGAGCATCTCGCCGATCTCGAGCAGGGCGTGCAGCAGGTCGCTGCCAGGCTCGGTCGCCTGGAGCATGCCTTCGCGCGTGCGCGCGCCGCTTCGCCCGAGCCCGAGACGGAAGCCGTGGCTGCGGATGGCGTCGAGGGTCTGATCGCGCGTGATCAGCGGCTCGCGCGACGGCTGCCGACGCGTGTGGCCCATCTGCGCGCAGGCCTGGTCGACGCCGCGTCGCAAGCGGCCGTGCACTCGCTTCGTGAGCTTCGCGAGCGCATCGCCGGCGGGCTGAGGCGCTCACGCATCGGCAAGATCGACGCCGTGATGGGCAGCAAGCGCCGCATCGAGATCCAGATCGAGAGCCTGGCCGCCGGACGTTTCCCGCCCGAGCTTCAGGATCCGCTCCGCGTGCAGGGCCTGTTGCGGGACGACGAGGAGTACTGGCCCTTCGAGGGCGAGTACTGGTCCGACGAGTTCGAGGAGCACGGCAACACCGACGAGGGAGACGACGAGTGAGGACTCGCCGCCTGACATCGCTCCTGACTCTGATGTTGGCGCTCGCCTCGGCGTCGCCCGCCCTGGCCGTGCCTCCACCGCGTGATCACACGGCGCGCCAGGCGGCGGCGGCGGCTCCGAGCGGAGGCGTGCAGACACCGGCGGACGAGCATCGCCTGTCGGACACCAACGCGGACGCGGACCACGAGGCCGACGCGGACGAGGCGCCACCTCCCGAGAACCTCGAGACGAGTCTCTATCTGCACGAACGCCCCGACGCGCTCGGGGCGGCCGCCCGCGCCTATCAGGACGCGCAGCTCGAGCGCTTGCTCCATGAGCGCGAGGCCATGGTGGTCGCCCGTCGAAGCGAGGCCATCGGTCTGCTCGAGCAGTTCATCCGCGAAGAGCCAGAGCAGGCCGCCGAGATGCCCGACGCCCTGTTGCGTCTGGCCGAGCTTCGCTGGGAGGTCGCGCGCAGCGACTACCTGACGGCCTTCGCCGCCTGGCAGGAGGTGCCGGAAGCGAACCGCGGCGCCCAGCCCGAGGCGGACTACTCGGCCTCGATGGCGCTCTACGATCGCATCCTCGAGCGTCATCGGGATTATCCGCGCACGGACTTCGTGCTCTACATGAAGGCCTATGGACTGCTCGAGGCGGGACATGCGGACGACGCCCTGGTCCTCTACCGTCGCATCCTGAGCGACTTCCCCGACAGCCGTTTCGTGCCCGACGCGCACTTCGCCCTGGCCGAGGCGGCCTTCACCGTTCGCGGGGACTTCACCGCCGCGCTCGCGGAGTACGAGAACGTGCTCCACTTCGAGCAGAGCCAGCTCTACGACATCTCGCTGTTCAAGAGCGCGTGGTGCATGTGGCGCATGGGCCGCAACACGGACGCGGCCACGCGCTTCCGGCAAGTGCTCGATCTCGCGAGTCGCCGTGGGCCCATGAGCTCCGAGCAGCGGCGTCGACTGAACGAGCTGCAGGACGAGGCCCTCGACTACCTGATCCAGGTCTTCATCGAGGACGAGAGCAACACGGCGGCGGATCTCTTCCACTTCCTGCAGGAGATCGGCGGCGAGCGTTACGCCCGACGCGTGCTCGTGCGCCTGAGCGACACCTACCTCGGTCAGTCGCGCTACGATCGCGCCGTCGAGGCCTATCAGCTCCTGCTGCAGATGGATGCGAGCGTGCCCGACGCGCCCGAGTACCAGCGCAACATCGCCAGCGCCTACGCCTCCATGGACGACGTGCCCCACACGATCGCGGCCATGCGCACGCTGGCCGAGACCTACGCGCCGGGCTCCACCTGGGCGAATCAGCAGGGCGATCCCGCCGACGTCGAGCGCGAGCAGCAGCGCAACGAGCGCATGATCCGGCGTCAGGCCATGCGCTACCACGAGATCGGTCAGCGCGAGAATCAGCGGCGCAAGTACGAGGAGGCCGCCGAACTCTACGGCGTCTACCTCGAGCACTACGGCGATCGCGACGCGGCCTATCAGATCGGCTTCTACCTGGGCGAGATCCTCTTCCATCACCTCGAGCGCTACCCCGAGGCGGGCGACGCCTATCTGGCGGCGGCGCGGCGCAAGCCGGACGGCGAGTACACGCGTGACGCGCTGTACAACGCCATCGGCGCCTTCGAGCACGTGCGTGAGGGCGAGCTCGAGAACTGCGTCCGCGGTCCGGCTCCGGCGGCGACGACTCCGGCGGCGACGACTCCGGCCGCGGGTGACGCTGCGGCGACTGCGGCGGCGACTCCGAGTGGCCCCGCGCGCTGCGGCGAGAGCGAGAACGATCTCAAGTTCGGCGCCGCCATCGAGCTCTACGTGCAGCTCTTCCCGCAGGATCCCGATCTGCCCGAGATCCTCTTCCGTCAGGGACGACTCTACTACGACCGGCAGATCTTCGATCCCGCCGTGCGTCTCTTCGGACAGCTGCTCGAGCGCTTCCCCGAGAGCGAGTACGCGGCTCCCGCCGGCGAGCTGATCCTCGACAGCTTCAATCGCGCCGAGGACTACGCAAACATCGAGAGCTGGGCGCGCCGCCTGCAGGACGCGCCGGCCTTCGCCTCCGAGGAGAAGCAGCATCGGCTCGATGGCCTGATCCTGCAGTCGATCTTCAAGATCGGCGAACAGCTCGCGGGCCGTGGTCAGCACACCGAGGCCGCCGACGCCTACTTCCGCGCCGCCGAGGAGTTCCCCCACGACGACCGCGCGCGACAGGCCTACTTCAACGCAGGCGTCGAGCGTCAGGCCGCCGGCGATCTGCCCGGAGCCGCTCAGGCCTACGACCGGCTGATCGACAACTACCCCGGCTCGACGGAGGGCGCGCAGGGCGCCTGGACCGCGGCGCAGATGTACGAATCGATCGCGCAGTTCTCCGACGCCGCCGGCTACTACGAGAGCTACGCGGCGCACTTCCCGCACGCCGAGAAGGTGGCCGACGCCCTGTACGACGCCGTGCTGCTGCGGGTGACGGCGGGCGACAACGACGACGCCGTGCGGGACGGTCAGCACTTCCTCGAACAGTTCCCGCGCCACGACTCGGCGGGCGACGTCTCCTTCTTCACCGCGCGCGCCTACGAGAACGCCGAGGAGTGGCAGGACGCGGCCCGCACCTACCGCAGCTTCATCCGCCGCACGCATGACGTCGATCGCGAGGTCGAGGCCCAGACGCGACTCGCCGGCGTGCTGCACAACGCCGGGGACGACGTGGGCGCCGAACGCGCACTCACGGCCGCCGTGAACCTCGGTCGCCGTCAGCGCAGCCGCCTCAGCGACGGGCTCTACTACGCCGCCCAGGCTCGCCACGCGCAGGGCGACGCCGTGCTCGCGCAGTACGAGGCCGTGCAAATCGCGGGAGACCAGGCCGGGCTCGCCGATCGTCTGACGCGCAAGAGCGAGCTGCTGCGCGAGGCGGCCACGATCTACGCCGACACGGTCAGCTTCGGCGTCGCCGAGTGGGTGACGGCGTCCCTGTTCCAGATCGGCCAGAGCTACGAGCTCTTCGCCGAAGCCATGCGCGCCTTCCAGGTCCCCGAAGGGCTGAGCGAGGAGGAGGAGCAGGTCTACATGGATCAGCTCGCGCGCTTCATCGTGCCCATGGAGGAGCGTGCCCTCGAGGCCTACGAGGGCGGCTATCAGCGCGCGCTCGAGCTCCACATCTACAACACCTGGACCGCGCGCCTGCGCGAAGGTCTGACGCGCCTGAACGACGTGCAGTATCCGCCACTGCGCGAGGCCGGCGGGCGCATCGCCGAGGACTCCGCCTTGCCCTTGCCGGCACCCCTCGAGGCGCTCTCGCGCGGAGACGCGCCCACCTCTGGCTCCGAGGCGGCCGCACCATGAGGCGCATCGCTTCGATCTTGCTCGTGCTCTTGCTGGCGTCGGGCTGCGGCCATGGCGGCTCGGCCGTGCACGCCGTCGAGCTGCCGCCCGCGGATCCGGCCGCCGTGCGCGCCTTCGTCGAGGGCGTGAGGTTCATGCGCAGCGGCAACCCGGCTCGCATGCGTCGGGCCAGGGCGAGCTTCGAGCGCGCGCTCTCCATCGATCCGAACCTCTGGGAGGCGCACTACGATCTCGGTGTTCTCGATCGCCGCGCCGGAGAGCTCGCGCACGCCATCGCGCACTTCGAGGCGGCTCGCGCCATCCAGCCCGCCGCCGTCGAGCCGCTGCGCGGGTTGGCCGAGAGCCAAGCCGCCTCCGGTGACGTCCGCGGTGCCGTGCAGCTGCTCGAGCAGCTCGTGCGCGCGCACCCCGACGACGCCGAAGCTCGCGTCTCCCTCGCGGCTCTGAATCGTCGACAGGGCGACTTCGACGACGCCCTCACGCAGGCGCGCGAGGTGTTGATTCGCAACCCGCAGAACCGTCGCGCGCTGCTCGAGGTCGGTCGCGTGTACCGCGCCCGGAACAGGCTCGACGTCGCCGAGCTGGTGTTCCAGAAGGCCTACGCGCTCACCACCGACGCGGACAGCACCGAGCGCGCGGAGATCCGCAACGAGCAGGGGCTGGTCGATCTGGCGCGGGGTGACACCCAGGCCGCGTTCTCGCGCTTCGACGAGGCCCTCGCCCTCGACGCCAGCTTCGCGCCGGCCCACGCCAACGAGGCCAGCGTGCTCCTGGCCGCGGGCGACTACGAGGGCGCCAAGACTCACTACGACGCCCTCCTGGCCGGAGACGAGAACGACGCAGCCGCCCGCATCGGGCTCGGCATCTGCCTGCGCGGCCTCGGCCATCCCCACCAGGCCGAGCGCGAATACAACCGCGTGCTCGAGGCCCACCCCGGGGACGTCGACGCGCTCTTCGACCTGGGCGTGCTCGAGGCCGAGTTCCTCGACCGGAGGTCGCGCGCACGTGAGCGCTTCGTGCGCTTCCTCGAGCTCGCGCCGCGGGACCACGAGAAGCGCGAGGACGCGCAGCGCTACCTGACCGAGATCCCCGCCCCGGCGCCACCGCCCACTCCGAGGAGCCCGCAATGACCGGCAACGACCGCCCGAAGCTCTCTCTCTTGCTCGCGCTGACGCTCGCGAGCACGGCGTTGGGAACTTCCGTCATCGCCGCTGGTCAAGATCCTGCCGGGGCACGTGGACGAAACGAGTCCGCCTCTCCCGACACCCACGATGACGCCAGTGACGACGACCACGACGACTCTTCCTCGACCGCGGAATCACGCGAGGTGGAGGAGGGTGGCAACAAGGTCAAGGTCATCCGCTTCAGCGGGCTCGACATCTCGGGCCGGCTCAAGTCCCCGCAGCTCTTGTACTTTCTCAACCGTCTGCGGGCCGAGTTCGACCGCCCCAAGCTGCCGCATCGTTCCTTCATCCCGGAGCTGGTACGATCGGCTCACGAAGAGACCTTCTGAATGACCGCGTCCGCCCAACCCCAAGCCGTGCCCGCCGCGCGTGAAGTCACGCAGGCCGAACGTCAGCTGCGCTGCGCGCTGGTTTGGAACGAGACGCTGCAATTCGAAGAGCAGCTGCCCTCGCCCGCGCCCGTTGGCTTCGGCGATGGGCAGCTCTTCCCGCTGCCCGACGGCGTGATCGCCGAGTCGTCGCTGGTCGTGCTCGAGCCTGCGGGCAACGGCTATCGCCTGCGCATCTCGCCCGCCCTCGGCGGTAGCGTGTGGATCGCGGGTCGACGCACGCAGATCGACGAGCTGCGCAGCGCGGGCGTGGTCGAGCTCGGACCCGACGATTACGGCATCGTCACCCTCGGCCCCGTGGCCCTGTTCTTCCAGCACGTGCGCGCGGCCAAGCCACCGCCCCGGCAGCTCGCGAACCTGGACGCCGGCGTGGTCGCGTCCATGGGCCTGGCGTTCTTTCTGTGCGCGTCACTCTTCGTGATGCTCTTCCTCGCGCGGCGCATGGATCCGCCGAGTCACGATCCCCTCGAGCTCAACGCCGATCTGGTGGCCGAGTTCCTGGTCACGCCGCCGCCGGAGGACATCCTGCAGCAGCTCGCGCCGGAGAGCGGCACCAACGTCGAGGATCCTGGCCTGCACGGTCGGGAGGAGACGGGCGGTCGCGCGCACGAGGGCGACGAGGGACGCGTGGGCCACGAGAACGCCTCGCAGGAGAACACCGAGGTCGAGGGCGAGGTCACGGACCGCGTGGCGACCAAGGTGCGCAACATGGGTCTGCTCGGCGCGCTCAGCGGCGGAGGCGAGGGCAACGCCATCAGCGCGGCCCTCGACGCGCCCACCGTCAGCGACATCCTCGGCGGCACGGGCGCGGTCAGCACCATCGTCGGTCGCGGCTCACGCGGCGCCGGTCTCCGCGGCACGGGAGGAGGAGGCGGAGGCGATGGGCCCGGCAGCCTCTTCGGCGCGGGCAACGTCGGCACGGGCATCGGCGCGGGCAACGGTTCCGGCGTCGGTCGCGGACGCGGCGGCATCGGCGCACGGGGTCGCGAGGCGCACGAGGTTCGGATCTCCGTCTCGAGCGGCACGCCGACGGTGAACGGCTACCTCTCGCCGGAGCAGATCAACCGCGTGGTGCGCGCCAACCAGGCCGCCATCCGCTACTGCTACGAGGTCGAGGTGCAGCGTCAGCCCAACCTCAGCGGGCGCGTCTCCATCGCCTGGCAGATCGATCTCGCGGGTCGCGTGACCACGGCCCGAGTCGACAGCTCCACCCTGCACAACGCGGGCGTCGAGGGCTGCATGGTGCGGCAGATCCGGCGCTGGCGTTTCCCCGAGCCCGACGGCGGTCAGGTCCGGGTTAGCTATCCCTTCATCTTCGGCGTCCAAGGCGGATGAGCGCGCGCGCCTGCCTCGACTGTCCATGTCACTGCAGAAGATCACCGACGATCTGATCGCGGACCTCGACGGACTCGCCTTCGAGCCGCCGACGGCCTTCGTCTACAACCCGCTGGTCTACGCGCGCCCGGCCTGGGATTCCTACTGTCGGAAGTACGGCAAGGGTCAGCGCGAGGTCCTGCTCCTGGGCATGAACCCGGGGCCCTTCGGCATGGCGCAGGTCGGTGTGCCTTTCGGCGAGGTCGCGGCCGTGCGCGATTGGCTGGGCATCACGGCGAAGGTGGGCAAGCCGCCCGAGGAACATCCGAAGCGCCCGATCCAGGGCTTCGACTGCGCGCGCAGCGAGGTCAGCGGCCGGCGCCTCTGGGGCTGGGCTCGGGAGAGCTACGGCACGCCCGAGCTCTTCTTCGAGCGCTTCTTCGTCGCGAACTACTGCCCGCTCGTGTTCATGGAGGAGAGCGGCAGAAACCGCATCCCCGAGAAGCTCCCGGCCCACGAGCGCACGTCGCTCTATGCGGCGTGTGATCGCGCGCTCAGACGCACGGTGCAGCGGCTCCGACCGCGCTACGTCGTGGGCGTGGGCAAGTTCGCCGAGAAGAAGGCGCGCGACGTCGTGGGCGATCTCGATCTGATCATCGGCAGCGTGCCCCATCCGAGCCCCGCGTCACCGCTGGCGAATCGCGGTTGGGCCCCGCAGATGACGCAGGCCCTGAGCGAGCTCGGGATCCACGTCGGCGCGTAGCTGAGCGCGCTGTCGCGCATCGACGGTACCGCTTGGTCGCGCGCAGCCATCCGTCCGCTTGCCCCACGTCCGCCACGCCTGGGACCAGGGTCGCTACAGCTCCCAGGCCTTGGTCTTTGGGGCGTCCGACCGGACGCTGACGCGCGTCGCCTTCATGCCCCACCCACGTGGCTTCCAGGCCTCGGCCTTGCTGGCTTCGGGCGATGTCTTGCTCGTGGGTGGCGTGACGACGCCAGACACCTCAACCAACCCGGACGGTGGGCTGCCACAGATCTGGCTCACCAGCGTCGCGGACGCCTGCCTGCGCTACGACGCGGGCGCCAACAGCTGGCGCGACGCGGCGCCGCTTGGCCAGGCGCGCTAGAGCCCGAGCATCAGCACGCTGCTCGCTGGCGACGTCGTGATCACTGGCGGCTTCGCCGACGGCAATGTCCCGCTCGCGAGCGTCGAGCGCTACGACCCCGACGCGGACACCTGGACCACGCTCGCGCCCATGGCGCACGCGCGCGCCTGGCACACGCAGGCCACGCTGCCCTCGGGTCGCATCCTGGTCGTGGGCGGCGTCGACGCCAGCGGCAACGCCGTCGACGGCGCCGAGATCTACGATCCGGTCACGAATCGCTGGCAACCCGCGGCGTCGCTCCCGCTGCGTACGGCCACGGCCGCCGGCGTCCGCCTGGGCAACGGCGACGTGCTCGTGATCGGCGGCTTTCAGGATGGCAGCACGCGGGTCGCCATCCCGCAGGTGGTCGCCTACCAAGAGGCCACGAGCGCTTGGCAGTCGCTGCCCTCGCTCAGCGTCGGTCGCTTCGACCACTCCGCAGTGGAGCTCCACGACGGCCGCGTCCTGGTCGCCGCCGGCTTCATCAACGACCTGACAGCGTTTCATGGCGCGGATCAGTCGAAGATCACCAGCGTGCCCTTGCCCTGAGGCCGCAAGTGGGAGCGGCGCTTCGAGCGCGTCGCCTACGTGTGGGGAGCCGCGACACCGAACACAGCCTTGAGCGGAGAGCGTCCCTCCTGACGAAAGTGACGAGGAGCGTCCCTACTAACGGCCGAATGGCGTGAACGGCACCGCGCTTGACCTGTAGGGCGGGGCTTGTCCCCCGCCGAAACTCGAGTGCGTCCTGCGGCGGGGGACAAGCCCCCGCCCTACATCGACAGGGTCACGAGGACTCCTCTCGGCACAAACGGACCTGTGATCTGTCCTCAGGGACGAGCCCCCACCCCACTTCAGCGAGGCGATCTGGACACCCCCTGTCCGTCCACAGCGGATCGGTGATATGTTGCTCACTTCGGAGGTCTGGCAATGCGGAACGTGGGCGCGCTCTTCATTCTCAGCTTGCTGTGGACGGCAGGCTGTTCGAATCAGGATTTTGTCGGAGGTGACGGCGTCGTCGCCTTCGCCATGGACGAGACCACGCCGCCGCTCGCGATGGGCGAGACGGATTCGCTCTTCATGGTGGAGTCACGCATCGAGCTGCCTCTCGAGGCGCCGAGCAGCGCGGACATGAACGACCTGACGCGAGGCGCTGGCGACGTGACCATCCCCTGGGCGCGTCTGCCGTGGGTGCGCGAGCACGACTACGAGATCCAGATCGACTACGTGATCAGCAACCTCGAAGACAAGGTCGAGACCGTCGCCTTCACCGTGAACGGCTTCAACGAATTCGAAGAGTACGTGCCCGACGTGATCTTCGCGCGTGAGGAGGGGGCGCTGCCCGACTTCTCCGGCTACGAGCGCACGTTTACTCTCGATCCCCTCGAGCGTCGCGCGGGCACCGTCCGTGAGGAGCAGATGGACGAGATCGCCGTCGATCTGGCGACCATCGTCAACGGCGCGCCGAGCTCCAACGAAGTGCTCCACCCCGACAACCAGTCGCAGCACGATCCGCGCTCGCGCATGTACATCCCCGAGGTCATCCCCGCGCTGACGGGCTTCCGCGTCGGTCTGCGCGCCGCGGGTGAGGTCACCCAGAGCGACGTCATCGGCGATCCGCCCACCGTCACCCTCGCGCCGCGCCTCGTGGCCGAGGTCAGCGTGCTCGTGCGAGACGAGTCCGGTCGCATCGTCGCCCAGTCCGACGCCTGGACCCTGCCCGTGCCGACCATCGTCTATCCGATCGAGCCCGTCGAACTGTAGCGCCCGCGCGCAGCGCATCCCGCGCTCCGTCGAGCGCGCGTCGCAGGTGATGGGCAGCACGCGCGGCGGGGGACGAGCAGGACGAGCATCCGCCGCACCTCGACGAGGTCGGATGGGTGCGCGGGGCGAGCGGCCGCGCTGCCCCGAGATCTCGGCGCCTCGTCGTCGTAGACTGGGCGCGAGGCAGGCAGGAGGGACGACGTAGCGCTGCGTCACGAGCTCTGTGGGGCGCTCCTCTCTCTCTCGTGCGGAGCGCGTGGCGCGCCCGGGCGCGGGATCGCCTTGCAGACAGGCT
>JAACVI010000295.1 GCA_009992505.1 Myxococcales bacterium | reverse complement strand
CAGGGCCGTCGCGCCGACGTCCGTGGAGCTCGGACTGGGCGCCGAGGGTGGCGGCTCCGACTCGACGGGGAAGCTCACGGCCGGCATGCGGTCGGTGGCGCTGGGCGCGTGTCCGTGCTCCGAACCCGAGCTCCGGGCCGCGTCGCTGGAGCTGGCGGCGAGCACGGCGGCGGCGTGCTCCCCGGTCAACGCCTTGCGACGCTGGGTCTCGCGCGCCTTGATGCGCAGCAGGTCCATGGTGAAGGAGTCGCTCGGCTCGTCGTCGTCGTAGCCCACGATGCGACCACCGAAGGGCACGAGGGCCGCGGCCAGCTCCTCTGCGGACTGCCAGCGCGATCTCGGATCCTTGGCCAGCGCCTTGGCCACGACCTTGACCAGCCCCGGCGGCGCGTCCGATCGGAACTGCCTCAAGGACGGCGCCGGATCATCACGTACGCTGCGCGCGAGCTCGAGGAAGGTGGGCGCCTCGAAGGGGCGACGACCCGCGAGCATCTCGAAGAGCACGACGCCCACGGCGTAGACGTCGATGCGGCGGTCGCGCTGCCCTTCGCCTCGCAGCCGCTCGGGTGCGGCGTAGGCGGGAGTGCCGACCAGCGTGCGCTTGGGCGTGAGCGTCTTCTTGTCGTCGATGCGCT
This sequence comes from Myxococcales bacterium, assembly GCA_009992505.1. Taxonomy (GTDB): domain Bacteria; phylum Myxococcota_A; class Polyangia; order Polyangiales; family Houyiibacteriaceae; genus JAADHO01. The sequence goes on along the minus strand of JAACVI010000295.1, from coordinate 4,854 downwards.
CCTTCGGGGTGACCAGCGCGGCGAAGCCGAAGTCGCAGATCTTCACGAAGTCGCGATCGCCGAACTGGGCGATCAGCATCAGGTTCGCGGGCTTGAGGTCGCGATGGAGGATGCCCTTTTCGTGGGCACCGACCAGACCGGCGAGGGTGTGGGTCGCGATCGAGCACGCACGCTCTACGGAGAACTCGCCATCGGTGGCGAGGGCACGCGAGAGGGAGCGCCCGCGCAGGTACTCCATCACGAGGTAGGGCCGCTCGCCCTCCATGCCGAAGTCGAGGATATCGATGATGTTCGGATGCCCGATGGCCGCGGCGGAGCGCGCCTCGCGCACGAAGCGATCCACCGCCGAGGGGTTCTGCGCCGTGGCCGGATGCAGCAGCTTGACCGCCACGAAACGTCGCAGGACGCGATCCGCCGCCTTGAAGACGGCGCCCATGCCACCGTCGCCGAGCAGACGGACGAGGTGATAGCGATTGGCGATCAGCGTGCCGATAAGCCCAGGATCACCACCGATCGGCAGGCCCGTCGCCGTGCAGCGGAGCGTCGAATGGGGATGCGTCGCCCCACAATGTGGACACTTCTGCGGCATGGAAAGTCAGATACTGACCAATGCGGCGGTCCGCTTCAAGCACGCTCGAAAAGTACGTTCTCGTACTGTCCGGCGCGGACGCCCCCGACGAAACCCTTGGACTTGCCACAGGCGGCGCTTCCGTGAGACCGTTCGGGCATGCTCCGCGCGCATCGATTGGGTCTGCTCCTGCTCCTCGGCGTGTCATCGCTGGGCCTCGAGGCATGCACCAAGGACCGCGACAACGGCCCGGGTGGCTACTGCCGCGCCGACGACTGGTGCCACGCAGGCCTGATCTGCGTCGCGCGCGAGTGCCGCCAACTCCCCGGTGTGCCGCCCGCCACGGACGCGAGCGTCGACTCCGGCCGCGCGGACACGAGCGTGAACGACTCGGGAACGGTCGACACCGGGCCCGAAGATTCCGGTGCTGTCGACTCTGGCGTGATGGACTCGGGCCCCGAAGATTCGGGACCGGCCGATTCGGGACCGGCCGATTCGGGACCGGCCGATTCGGGACCGGCCGATTCGGGACCGGCCGATTCGGGACCGGCCGATTCGGGTTCCGCGGACACTGGCCCGGTCGACGCCTCCGTCGCCGGTTGAGCCTACCGTTCCACGCGGCTGGTCGGGCCGGGCGCGAAGATGCGCGCGCGGGAGAGGCGCCCTGTCCCCACGTCCCAGCCGCCGACTGGATCGAGGGCGCGTGAATGTTAGAATCGGCTCCCTCGAGCTGCCCCGCGGAAGTCTCCGCGAGCCTAAAGAGCGCCATCCCGGCAAACGGGGCCCGACATCCCGACCGTGAAGCAGAACCGGATCCTCCCGCTCATCGGCCCCGCCCTGGTGCTCTACCTCCTGGCCGAAGTCGCCTCCATGGGCGGCGAGCTGTCCCGACGTGGCGCGCTGCTGGCGGTGGCGGCGCTGCTCTCGTCCTTCACGCCCTTCTGGCTGCGGCGACGCACGGACCTCCGCGGCACCAAGCGAGTCTCGCTGCTGGGCGTGGCCGCGGGCGTCGCGCTGCTGACCGAGGGCCAGGCCATGCTGCCCTCGCTGACGCTGCAGCTGATGGCCACCGTCGCGAGCCCACTCGCGGCGGCTCTGGTGGCGGATCTGGCCTTGGCCAGTCCGGACCGTCTACGCGGTCTGCGCAACCTGCGCCTGGCGCTGCCCGTGCTGGCGGTGGTGAGCATCGTGGCGGGTGTGCTCGCGCTGCTGCCGCCCTTCTCGTGGCTGGGGCGCGAGTGGATCTTCCCCGCGCGCCTGGCGCCCCTGCCCCACGCCTTCACGTTGATGGCGCTGGCCTTCGCGCTGCTGCTTCGATTGTTGCGCTCGCGCCTGGGAAGTGGCCCCGAGGCGCTGGCGAGCAACGCCTGGGCGTTGATGGGGCTGGTGCCCGCGACCTCCTGCACGGTCGTCCTCGCCCTCATGCCTTCGCCGCTCGACCTCGGCCCCAACGTGCGCGCCGCGCTGTTGGTCGGCGTCGCCTTCGGGCTGGTCTATGGGCACCTGAGCCTGGTGGATCCGCAGCGACGCCTGCGCGCGGGCGCTGCGTGGCGACGCCTCGGTACCTTCTGGCTCACGCTCGGGGTGCTGGCGTTGGCGGTGCGCTTCCTGCCCGAACTGCCCAGCTCGCGCGTCGGTCTGTGGCTGCTCGTGGGCGTGGGCCTGGGCACGGCCGCGCTGCTCGAGCGCTTGCTCGCGCCCCTCGCCGAGCGTCTGCTCGCGCCCTACGCCGGCCGTCTGCTGCACGCCGCCGCGACGGATCCCGCCGAGCTCGGTCAAGCGCGCTCCCTGACGGATCTGGGACAAGCGCTGTTGCCGGGCCTGCGCGCGGCCTGCGGCAGCCTCGAAGGCAACCCGCTGCTCTACACCGTCGACCCGCCCACCGAAGTGCACATCGACGCGGCGAGCCTCGCCCACAGCGCGAACCGCGGCATGCCCCCGGCGATCGAGGCTCGCCTGCAAGAGAAGCCGGGGGAGATGATCGTCACCAGTCAGCTGCTGGGGCTGGTGGTGCGACGGCCCGATCTGCGCCCGTTGGTGGAATCGCTCAACGCCCTCGACGCCCTCGCCATCGTGCCCCTGCGCAACGAGGACACGCTCGAAGGCGCCCTGGTCGTGCCTCGCGGTCGGCGGCGAAGCGCGCTCAGCCTGGAGGAACACCTCGCGCTCACGAAGCTCGCGGCGCTGACCTCGGGCGCCGCCGCGCGCATCGCCGCGCTGTCTCGAGCCGAGGCACGGCTGGGCACGCTCGCTCGCGAACACGAACGCATGCACGAGGGCATGCGGGCGCTCGAAGAGGACATGAAGAGCCTGCGGGAAGAGTCGCGGGCCTTGCTCGCGGGGCGCGGCGCCGGGCGAAAGCTGGCTCCCGCCATCTCCTACAGTCCCTCCATGCGCGCCCTCGAGGAGGACATCGCGCGTGTCAGCGCCCTACCCGGCAGCGTGCTCTTGCTGGCCGAGGGCGGCGTGCCCGTGGATCGCATCGCCGCGCAGATCCACGTCGGCAGCGCCCGCGCGCAGGGGCCGCTCCTGGTCGTCGATTGCGCGGCGTCTCGCCCCGAAGCCAGCCTGAGCGCGCTCCTGGGCGACGCGGACGGCGGGCTCGGATGGCTGCGGCTGGCCCGCGGCGGGACCTTGCTCCTGGCCGACATCCCCGCGCTCGGACTCGAGGCGGAGCACGCCCTCTCCGAGGCCTTGGCCAAGCGCAAGGCCCGACCTCGCGGCGGCACGGGCGCCTACGACGTGGACGTGCGCGTGGTGGCGACCTCACGGGTCGCGCTCGAGAACATCGTGCGCGAGGGGCGCTTCGATCCGGAGCTGGCGACGCGCCTCTCGGCGTTGCGCCTCGACGCGCCACCGCTGCGCGCGCGCCGCGACGACATCCCTTCGCTCGCGCTCCTGGCCATCGACAGGGCCTGTCGGCTGCTGGGCAAGGCGCCGGTCGGCCTCGACGACGAGGCCCTCGAACTCTTGCTGAGCCACGACTGGCCCGGCAACTTGCGCGAGCTCTCGCACGTCATCGATCGCGCCGTGGCTCGGGCGCGCGGACCGAAGATCCTGTGCGCCGATCTTCCGCCCTTCGCCCAGGCGCGGCCCGTGCCCACGGAGGACGACCCCCTCGACGGCAGCTTCGCGGAGGTCGAGCGGCGTCTGCTCTCGGCCGCCCTGGCGCGCGCGGCGGGCAACAAGAGCGAAGCGGCGCGCAGCCTCGGGCTGAAGCGCACGACCTTCCTGGACAAGCTGCGACGCCTCGGGCTCGAGGACCGCGTCCCCGGCGCCAAGGCTTAGCCTGTCGAAGAGGGACACCCTCAAGGGTGTCTCCCGACTTCGCGACGGGCTGTCCCCGATTTGCACAGCGGAAGCCAGGAGCGCTAGTGTCCGGCCCCGGAGACCCGCATGAAGCACAATGTCAGCCTCGCCCTCCTGCTCACCCTCACGGCCTTCGGCTGCCTCTCGGCGCCCTCGGAAGGCGGCGTCGCCGGCTCGTCACAGGCGGTGTACTTCGGCACGACCACCACGGCCTATCCCGAGGCCGTCGCCGTCATCCATCTGGGTCATACGGGCGGCTCGGGCGGCCTGTGCACGGGCACGCTGATCGGCCCCTACACCGTGATGACGGCCAAGCACTGCGTCTTCAACGAAGGCGCCACCAACTGGACGCCCATCCCCCCGTCGGACTTCCTGGTCGTCGTGGGCAGCAGCGTCAACGACGCCTCGGGCATCACCGAGACCTCGAACGTGTACGAGGTCCGCACCACCCCGGGCAGCAACGTCAACAACGACATCAACACCGGAGCGGACATCGCGCTGATCCTCTTGCCCGCGCCCCTCGACATCACACCGCGTGCCTTCGCGCGCACGGGGCCGAGCGCTGGCGCCGCCGTCACGATGGTCGGCTTCGGCCAGAACGGCCACGCGATGCCGAACGACGTCGGCATCAAGTACGTCGGACACGCCAACGTGCGCGACGTGCGCGGCGGACTCATCGCCACCTCGGGCGCATCGGGCACGTGCCAGGGAGACAGCGGCGGTCCGCTGATCGATCCCACGGGCGCCGTCACCGGCATCACCAGCTTCGGCCCCGGAGACTGCAACAACACCTACAGCGTGTTCACGCAGGTCTCGCGGCATGCGGCGCTGATTGACAACGCGTTGGCCTTCCGCCCGCCGTGCGTGCCCGCGACGGAGGTCTGCGACGGCGTCGACAACGACTGCGACGGCGTGGTGGATCCGGGCTGCATCCCCCTGGGCGAGCCCTGCACCTCCGATCTCGAATGCACGGGCGT
>JAACVI010000294.1 GCA_009992505.1 Myxococcales bacterium | reverse complement strand
GAGCTACGCGGGCAACCGCGTCACGGGCGAGATCCTCGTGCGCTCCCACGACGAGCCCTACCGGACGAGCGTCGAGCTGAAGCACGCCGAGGGCCAGACCGACGGAGAGCCGAACACGCTCCACTCCGAGTGCAGCTGCCCAGGCTGGCGCGGGCCCACGGGCCACTGCAAGCACGTCGCCGCGATCATCGTCGCGCTGCGCGATCGCTTCCGCCCGCCGCGCATCAAGGGTCAGCCGAACCAACCTCAGAAGAAGAAGAAGGTCGCGCCCGTCCACGTCCCGCAGACCGTCTCCGTCGGTGGCAAGCGCCGCCGCTCCCGACGCCGTCGCCGCGGTGGACGCGACGGCACGGGCCTCGATCTGCTCGACACCTTGGACCTCGGGTCGCCCATCGACAATCGCGGGAACCTCGATCACTGGCTGCCCGCCGAGGCGCTCCAGCGTCCCTATGAGTTCGAGTATCGCCTGGTCGTGCGCCCGGCCTCCATCACCGTGACACCCGTCGTCGACGGTACGCGCAACGCCGTGCCCATCGTGGAGGCGCTCGCGGCCTTCAACATGGTGTCGGCGGAGGAGCGACCGATCTTCCGAGCGCTCGCCCGAGGCGTGAACCGGGGCAAGCCGGCGACGTCCGAGCTGCGTGACGAAGACGCGGCCGAGGTGATCGGCCTGCTCGAGGGGCGACGCGTCCTGCTCGACCCGGCGTCCATGGAGCTGCGCTACATGGACGAGTGCCTGTCCCCACGCCTCGAACTGGATCGGCCCAACGGCGAATCCGTGCGTGTGCGTGTGGTCTTCGCGCTGGAGAGCACGGGCCGTCGCTTCCCGCTCAGCGGTGGCGCTTGGTTCGAGGGCACGCCGGGCTGGCACATCGACATCACGGAAGGCGTGGCTCGGCCCCTGGCCGACGCGGTGACGCCCGCGTGGCTATCGCGACTCTATCGCTCGCCCGCGCTGGTCCATCCGATAGAGGACATGCCGCAGCTCGTCAGCGAATACGTTCCGCGCGTGTGCGCGGCGCTGGGTGTCGAGCTGCCGGATCTCGGCCAGGTCGCCGATCTGGTCGACGAGTCGCCCCTGCTCTCGATTCGCTGTGAAGGCGACATCGTGGAGGCGCGCGCGCGCCTGAGCGTGGTGTACGACGGTGAGGACTTCGAGGTCTCGCCCGACTCCTTCCCCTCGCCCTTGGCGTTCTTGCCTCCCGCGCGAAGCGGCGGTCGCCCGCGCGTCGTGCGCCGCGACATCGGCCTCGAGATGGCGGCCGTGCAGCGCGTGCTCGATCTCGGCTTCGAGGTCGACGAGTCCGGCGAGGAGCTCGTCGCTCACGGCGCCGACGCCATCGCGTTCTGGACCGGTGGTCTGGGCGAGTTGCCGGAGGAGTGGGATCGCTACGTCCCGGACGACCTGGTCTCCGTGACCATCCGCGAGACGCGCGTCTCGGCGCACGCGCGCGTCTCGAGCGGAGTCGACTGGCTCAGCCTGCAGATGAGCTTCGACGCCGAAGGTGTGGTCGTCGCCGAGGACGAGCTCCGCGCTTGTCTCGAGCGCGGTCGTCACATCGTGAAGCTCGAGGACGGCAGCTACGCGCCCGTGGATCCCGACGAAGTCGGCGGTGTGCTCGAGCGCATGGCCGAGATCTACGCCACCTCGGGTCGTCAGAAGAAGCTGCCGCTCTCGCAAGCGGGTCGCGTGCAAGACCTGATGGAGATGGTCGGCCAGGCCAAGGTCAGTACCAGCGCGCGTCAGCTCTTCGACCAGCTCGGCGATCTGGAGGCCGTGCCCGCCATTCCCAAGCCTCGTACCGTGAAGGCGACGCTGCGGCCCTACCAGAAGGAGGGTTTCTCCTGGCTGGTCTTCCTGCATCAGCTGGGCAGCGGCGGCATCCTCGCCGACGACATGGGCCTGGGCAAGACGCTCGAGGCCATCGCACTGCTCGCCTGGGCCAAGAACAAGGAGAAGCAGAAGCTGAACCTGGTGGTCGCGCCGACCTCCGTCGTGCCCAACTGGGAGCGAGAGATCGCGAAGTTCGCGCCGGGTCTGAAGGCGGTGATCTGGCAAGGACAGCATCGCCACAAGCGCAAGGACGAGCTTCAGGACGCCGACGTCATGATCACCAGCTACGCGCTCTTGCGGCGCGACGAGGATCTGCTGGCGGAGCTCGATTTCCGCTACGTGATCCTGGACGAGGCCCAGCACATCAAGAACCCCATGAGTCAGACGGCTCGCGCCGCCAAGAAGCTCCCGAGCGATCGGCGGCTGGCGCTGACGGGCACGCCCATCGAGAATCGACTGAGCGAGATCTGGAGCATCATGGACTTCGTCTCGCCGGGCCTGCTCGGCAAGCTGAAGGAGTTCGAGGAGCGCGTCGCGCGTCCCATCGACCGAGGCGACGAGGAGACGGCCCGGAAGCTGCGCTCGACCATCCAGCCCTTCGTGCTGCGTCGCACGAAGGCCGAGGTGGCCAAGGATCTGCCCGAGAAGATCGAGCAGGAGATCGTGGTGCCGCTCGCGGAGTCCCAGTCCACGCTCTACAAGCAGATCGTGACCGAGGTGCGCAAGAGCGTGCTGAGCGAGGTGCAGGCGAAGGGCATCGCCAAGTCGCAGATCCAGATCCTCGCGGCGTTGACTCGCTTGCGACAGGTCGCCTGCGATCCGCGCCTGATGAAGCTCGAGGGCACGGAGTTCGAGAACGCCGACAGCGGCAAGCTCGCGGCTCTGCGCGAGATCGTCGCCGAGGCCATCGAGGGTGGCCACCGCGTGCTCGTCTTCAGCCAGTTCGTCAGCATGCTCACGCTGATCCGCCGCGCGCTCGAGGAGGATGGCGTGGCCTACGAGTACCTCGACGGGTCGACCAAGGACCGCCTCGACAAGGTCGACCACTTCAACGACGACGAGAGCGTGCCCGTCTTCCTGATCTCCCTGAAGGCTGGTGGCACGGGCCTCAACCTCACGGGCGCGGACACGGTCATCCACTTCGATCCGTGGTGGAACCCGGCCGTCGAAGATCAGGCGACCGACCGCGCTCACCGCATCGGTCAGACCAAGGTGGTCACGGTCTATCGCCTGATCGCCGAGGGTACGGTGGAGGAGAAGATCCTCCAGCTCTCCGCCAAGAAGCGCGCGCTGGTCTCGAACGTGCTGTCCTCCGAGGGCAGCCCGCTCAAGGGCCTCACGCGCGCCGACGTGGACGATCTGTTCAGCTGAGCGCGGACGAGTCCCGTCAGTGCCAGATGCTTTGGGCTCGCGTCAGCAAGGCGCTGAGCTCGCGTCCGTCGGGCGTCTGGCCGAAGTGCGTGCGGCTGACGACGCGACGCACGTCCTCGAAGCGCGCGCCCTCGCTGTGGCTCGAGTGGCGCATGATCTCCGCGAACTCCGCCACCGCGGCGCTGAAGCGGAAGGCGTCGCTGCCCTGCCCGAACTGGGCGTGGCCCTCGTTCAGGTGAAAGGTCTGACGCAGCAGCTGGCTGCGACGACCGGTGGGCTCCTTGTAGCGCACGCGGACCTCGGCCAGGGCGCGCGGATCCTGTTGTGGATCGACGCCGGGTTGTAGCTCGTACTCGAGCAGCGCCGTCACGAACTGGCCCGAGCCGAGCTCGGCCGCGTCCACCGTGTCGTCCTCGAAGTCGCGATGCCGGAGCACGCGGTTGTCGTAGCCGATCAAGCGGAAGTGAGAGACGACGGCGGGATCGAATTCCACCTGCACCTTCACGTCCTTGGCCACCACCTGCAGCGTCCCCGAGAGGTCACGGGCGAGCACCCTGAGCGCCTCGTTGCGGTTGTCGACGTAGGCGTAGTTGCCGTTGCCGTGGTCCGCCAACCGCTCCATGTCGCGGTCGTTGTAGTTGCCGCGACCGAAGCCCAAGGTGGTCAGCGTGATGTCGCGCTCTCGGTACTGCTCGATCAGGTGGATCAGCGAGTCGCCCGTGAGGCCGACGTTGAAGTCGCCGTCGGTGCACAGCACCACGCGGTTGATGCCGCCGCGCCTGAAGTGCTGCGCCGCGAGGTCGTAGGCGGCGCGGATGCCACCCTCGCCGTTGGTCGATCCGCCCGAGGTCAGCGACTCGATGGCGGCCAGGACCTCACCGCGATGCGAGACGGCCGTGGGCATGAGCAGCGTGGCCTGTCGTCCCGCGTAGACGACGATGCCGATGGTGTCGTCGGGGCGCAGGCTGTTGACCAGCTGCGACAACGCGTGCTGCACCAGGGGCAGCTTGTTGGCTTCCCCCATCGAGCCGGAGACGTCTACCAGGAAGACCAGGTTGGCCGCCGGTCGCTGCGCCGCGGGGATCTCCTGCGCGCGAACCGCGACGCGCAGCAGATGTCGACCTTGGCCAAAGTAGCTCGGGGCGCTCTCCACGCGCACGGCGAAGGGCTCGCCACCGCCCGTGGGGGCGGGGTCGTCGTAGCGGAAGAAGTTGATCCACTCCTCCACGCGCACGCCCTCGGGCCGCGGCAGGCGACCCGCCGTGAGGTCACTGCGCGCCAGGGTGTAGCTCGCCGTGTCGACGTCGAGGGAGAAGGTGCTCATGGCGTCCTGACGCGTGTCCATCAGGCCGTTCTCACGCGTGTCGGCGTAGGTCTCGCCGCC
>JAACVI010000072.1 GCA_009992505.1 Myxococcales bacterium | reverse complement strand
GCGGGCAGCAAAGCGGCAGCAGCCGACCGATGTCCGCGGCACCGCCTCGCACCATCCGCGTGCGCCGCACGCTCGCGGTCGCCGGGGCCAAGGGTGGCGTCGGCAAGACCCTCGTCACCAGCAACCTCGCCCTCTACCTGGCGACCATCGGGCGCAAGGTCGTGGCCGTGGACGCGGACGCGGGCGGGGCCACGCTCCACTCGTTCCTGGGCCTGGCCCATCCGGGTGGGGTCGCGCGCTTCGTGCCGCCGCGCCCTTCCTTTCGGGCCGAGGTCAGGTCGACCGAGGGTCCGGGCCCCGTCCTCTCGATCGTGCTCGATGGCACCGACGGAGGCGTGCCCTCCGCGGACGACCTGTTCGCGAACGCATCGATCGCGGACGAAGAGGTGAGCGACGCGCCCGAGTTCGCCCTCTCGCCGTCGCCCGTGCCTGGCTTGACCCTGCTCTGGGGCGCGCTCGACGACGCACCCGCGGGAGCGAGGGCGCCACGCTCCCGACGTCGCCTGCGCGCGCACCTCGAGACGCTGGACACGGAGTACATCGCCATCGATCTGGGCGACGGGACGGCTCCTTCCCAGCTCGACTTCTGGCTCGACGCCGAGATGCCGCTCTTCCTCACCGTGCCCGAGCCTCCGGCCATGGAGGGCATGTGGCGCTTCGTGCGCGCGGCCTTCGCGCGACACCTCCTGCGCTTGGCCGACGGGGACGAGCGCGCGGCGCTGCGCCCCTTGCTGCGTTCACCGCGACACGCTCCACCGGCGCGCGATCTGCTGCGCCACTCGGAGGTTCGCGGCACGCGCCTTGCCACCCGCGTGGAGCAGGCCGTCGCCAGCTTCCGCTTCCCCTTCGTGGTGAACCAGACCCGCGTGCGCGGTGACCTCGAGCTCGGCGATTGGCTCATGAGCGCGTCCGAGCGTCGCTTGGGCCTGCGCCTCGACTACCTCGGCTACGTCGACTTCGACGACACGGTGTGGACCTGCGTGCGCGCGCGTCGCCCGGTGTTGATCGAGAGCCCGGGCACGAAGGCCAGTCGCTGCCTGGAGAAGATCGCTCGTCGCTTGCTCGCCCTCGACGCGGGCACGGGATCGAGGCGCGTCACGCGCAACGTGCCGCCCGACACCTTGCACGATCTGCTCGAGGTCGATCGCGGTGCCACCGACGAAGAGGTGCGGCGGGCCTACAAGCGCGCACGCGCTCTCTACGCCACCGACGCGCTGCCGCGGCAGGGCCTCTTCGACGAGGCTGGCCTGGACGCGCTGCGCGCACGGCTGGACGAGGCCCATGATGTGCTGCTCGATCCGGCGCGACGCCGGCCCTACGAGTTGAGCGTCTTCCCACCCGAGCCCGAACCGCGTGCACGCGAGGCGGGTCCGCGCGCGAGCCAAGCCGACCTGCCGCCGGCGCCCGAGATCACGCCGCACACCGACTTCACGGGCGCGTTGCTGCGGGCGGTGCGCGAATCGCAGGGAGTGACGTTGGCCGAGATCTCGACCTCGACCAAGATCGGTCGCTCCTACCTGGAGGCCATGGAGGCCGACGCCTTCAAGGATCTGCCCGCCGTGGTCTACGTGCGAGGCTTCACGGCCGAGGTCGCCAAGCATCTCGGCCTGGACCCGGAGCAGACCTCGCGCACCTATGTGCGACGCCTCGAGCGCGCTCGCGACGAGCAGGGGCGACATTGAGCGCCGCGCTCACGGCTCCCCTCTGGCTCGCCTCGGCATCTCTCAGACGCCGTGAATTGCTCACTCAAGTGGGCGTGCCCTTCCGCGTCGAACCGAGCCGGGCGGAGGAGGTGCGGCGGCCGGGCGAGGACGCGGCCTCCTTCGTCACCCGCGCCGCTTCGGACAAGGCGGCCGAGGTCTCGCTTCGCCTCGCCGCCGCGGGGGAGGGCTTCGTCCTGGGCGCGGACACGGTGGTCGTGCGCGGCGACGACGTGCTGGGCAAGCCACGCGACGACGCCCACGCGCTCGAGATGTTGAGGGCGCTGTCGGGCGAGACGCATCGCGTGATCACGGGCGTGTCCTTGTGGGCCGGCGGCTCCGAGCGCGCGCGCACGCACGCCACGACCCACGTCGTGTTTCGCGCCCTCGACGAGGACGAGCTCGGTCGCTACGTCGCGCTGGGCGAAGGTCGGGACAAGGCGGGCGCGTACGCGGTGCAAGGCGTCGCGGCGGGCTTCGTGCGCGGGGTCGAGGGGTCGTACTCCAACGTCGTGGGCCTGCCCCTGGCCGAGACCCTGGAGCTGATGCGCGAGGCCGGTCTGCTGCAGGCTTGGCCATGAGCGTGGCTGAGGGGCTCTTGGCCGTGCGCACACGAATCGCGGCAGCCGCGCGCGCCGCTGGCCGGGATCCCGCGAGCGTGACGCTCGTCGCCGTGAGCAAGCGCCAGCCCCTCTCCGCCATCCGCGAGGCCTACGCCGCGGGGCAAAGGGTCTTCGGCGAGAACTACGTCCAGGAGTGGGTCGAGAAGGCCGACGCGCTGGTCAGCGAGCTGCCCGATCTGCGCTGGCATTTCATCGGCCATCTGCAGCGCAACAAGGCGCGTCCGCTGGTCGAGCGACACGCGTGGCTCGAGACGCTCGACTCGCCGAAGCTGGTGCGCGCGCTCGCTCGCCAAGCACCGGAGCAACCGCTCTCTGTCTCCATTCAGGTCAACGTCGCTCGTGAAGCGCAGAAGAGCGGTGTGCTGCCCGAGGATCTGGACGCGCTGGTCGCCTGCGTGCGCGCCGAGCCGACGCTGCAGCTCGAGGGCCTGATGACCGTGCCGCCCGCCGACGCGGATCCGTCGCGGGCGCGTCCGCACTTCGAGACGCTCGCGGCGCTGGCCGAGGCACACGGCCTCGACTCGCTCTCCATGGGCATGAGCGCCGATCTCGAGGTCGCCATCGCCGCGGGGGCCACGCTCGTCCGCGTCGGCACCGCCATCTTCGGCGCTCGCCTCGACTGAGACCTCAGCGGTCGCGCGAGAGCTTCTCCTTGGCCTCCGCGCCCAGCACGGCGGCCCGATTCGTCGCCGCCTCGACGGCGTCGATCAAGGTCGTGCGTAGGCCGCCGGCCTCGAGCGTGTGCAGGCCCGCGATGGCCGTGCCGCCCGGGCTCGTGACCTGATCCTTGAGCTGACCCGGGTGGGCGCCCGTCTCGATCAGGAGCTTGGCGGAGCCGAGGACGGTTTGCGCGGCCAGCCTCTGCGCCTGATCGCGACGCAGCCCGACCTTCACGCCCGCGTCCGAGAGCGCCTCGATCACCAGGAAGATGTAGGCGGGCCCGGAACCGCTCAGGCCCGTGGCGGCGTCGAGCAGGTACTCTTCCATGACCTCGGTGATGCCCACGGAGGAGAAGATCTTCTGGGCGACCGCCAGATCCTCGTCGGTGGCGTGGGCACCGGGGGCGATGGCCGTGGCGCCAGCGTCCACCAGGGCGGGCATGTTGGGCATCGTGCGCACGACGCGCATGCCTTCGGGCATGCGGCCCTCGATGGCCGAGACGGGCACGCCGGCGGCGATGGAGATGAGCAAGGTCTCGAGGCTGATGGCGTCCGCCACTTCGGGCAGCACGCGATCGAAGACCTGGGGCTTGGTCGCCAGCACCACCACGTCGGCCCAGCGCACGGCCTCGGCGTTGCTCTTGCCGACGTGGATGCCATGGGCGGCGCGAAGCTCTTCGAGGCGGTCTGGCCTCGTATCCGTCGCCCACACCTCGTCCTTGGTCGCGGCGCCCGCGTGCAGGAGGCCCTCGAGGATGGCGCCCGCCATGTTGCCCGCGCCGATGAAGGCGATCTTTCGTTTCAGCAGCATCGCGCCCCCATAGCACGAACGCGCGCCGTCGGCGTACTTGCGTTGCGGCGGGCTCGCCTGTGGTATTGCACGGCCGTGTCGGATTCGGCTCATCACCTGCGCACCATGCTCGAGGCCTACCTGGCGGCGCGAGCCCAGCTCGAGCTGGACGAGGCGCGAGGGCTCGACGCCGTGGCGGGCGCGCAGGAGCTGACGCGTCGCTTCTCGTTCCTGGCCGAGGACGAGGCGCACGAGATCGCGGCGTCCTTGTCGCCCTCGGCGCCGGTCGAGGCGCAGGAGTCGGCCGCCATGCGCACCCACTTGCTGGCGTTTCGTGAGCTCCTGCCTCGCGCGCGCGCCGCGGCCATCCGAACCGCGATCCTCACGGACCGCTTCCCGCTCGCGGGTAAGCCTATGAGCTGGCCCGAGGTGGCGCCGCGTCTGAGCATGGGGCGGACCGGTCACGGGCTGGACGAAGGGCTCGCTCGGGCCGCGTCGCCCCATGTCCGCGAATTGACGGAGCTCGCCGTTGGATGCGCGGGCGAGGTGCCCCTCGAAGGGGTCGCGACCGCCGACCGTTGGCTGGCGGCCACGGACGATCTGCAGCAAGCGGCCAAGGAGCACGTGGCCCCCGAAGCCTCGGAGCTGGCGTCGTGGATGGCCGCCCTGGCCAAGGACTCTCCGTGGAGCCCGCGAGGTCGACTGCGACGGGCCGCGGAGCGCATGTTCCCCCTCGGGCTCTCGTCGCTGCTTCAGCGCGTGCAGCTCTTGCCCCCGCGCCGCGACGTCCTCTTCGGCGTGCGCGTCGTCAGCGTGCGCCCCCCGCACGATCTGCGCATGGCTCCCCCAGCGGCGGATCTGGGCGCGCTCTCCGAGGTCGACGCGGCCCACGCGGTGGGCCGGGCCGTGGCCCAGCTCCTGGTCGCCCCCGCGCTGCCCGCTGCGCTGCGCTGGAATTCGGACGCGACCGTGCCGCAGGTCTTCGGCGGGCTGTCGTCTCAGGTCTTGTTCACGAACGACTCCCTCACGGCCTGTCTCAGCGCGCGCGAGCGGGACCAGCAGCGTCGACGGCTCGGGGCTCTGCTGCTGACGGCCGTGCGCAGCGCCGCGGCCTACGCCTCCTGGGCCGGCTCCGAACGATCGGCGGCGGGGGCGGGGGAGCGCTCGAGCCGGGCGCTCGGCTTGTCGGTGGATCCGGATCTGGCGCTCCTGCTCGCGCCGAGCCCCGTGGAAGCGGTCGCCCTCTTTCGCGGTGCCCACGACGCGCTCGCGATCTGGGCCGCCCTGCGCGAGATGCTCGATCAAGATTGGTACAAGAACCCGCGCGCCGCCGATGTGCTGCGCAGCGCGGCCGGTCGTGGCGCGGGGCTCTCCTCGCAGGAGTGGCTCGCGGAGCTGGGCGGCGAGAGCGATCTCGCGCTGGCCCGAGCCCACGAGCTGTTCCCCAGCTAGCAGCCTGCTCTTCGCAGGTGTTCCCCGACGTACGTCGAATGACGTAACCTCCCGCGCGGGCGGGGATAGGAGCCAGTGATGCGAGCGATGGAGATCTACCGAGCCCGCCGTGCCGAGTTCGCGGCCCGCATGGGCGAAGGCGTGGCCGTGCTCTTCGCCACGCCCGTGGCCCGGCGCAACAACGACGTCGAGCACCCCTATCGGCAGTCGAGCGACCTCTACTACCTCAGCGGCTTCGATGAGCCCGAGAGCGCGCTAGTGATCGTCGTCGACTCCGCGGGCGCCCGGTCCACGCTCTTCGTGCGCCCACGGAACCCGGAGCGGGAGACCTGGGACGGCCCCCGCGCCGGGATCGATGGCGTCGTTCAGGACTTCGGCCTGGACGAAGGACGGCTGATCGACGAGCTCGAGATCGCCCTCGCGGATCTTTGCGGCAGGTCGCCGCGACTCTGGCATCGCTTCGGACTCACCACGGAGCACGATGCCCTCGTCTGTCGCGCCCTCGACCGCATCCGGGCCAAGCCTCGCTCCGGGGACCTGCCCCCGAGTCAGATGGCCTGCCCCGCCGCGTTGTTGGCCGACCTGCGCTTGCGCAAGAGCGAGTGGGAGGTCGGTCGCATGCGGGCCGCCGCCGAGATCACGCGCGACGCCCACCTGGCCGCCATGCGCATCGCAAAGCCCGGTCGCTTCGAGTACGAGGTCGAGGCCGAGATCTTGCGCGTCATGCGCTCACGCGGAGCGGAGCGGGTCGCGTACGAGAGCATCGTGGGTTCCGGCCCCAACGCGACCATCCTGCACTACCGCAAGAACGCGCGACGTATGGAGGAGGGCGACTTGCTCTTGGTCGATGCGGGCGCCGAGTTGGACTACTACGCGGCCGACGTCACGCGCACGTTCCCCATCAGCGGGCGCTTCACGGAGCCTCAGCGGCGCCTCTATCAGATCGTCCTCGACGCCCAGCTCGCGGCCATCGAGGCCGTGCGCCCCGGGGCGACTCTGCCCCAGATCCACGACGTCGCCGCCCGCGTGATCACGGCTGGCCTGGTCGAGTTCTCGCTGCTCGAGGGCGACGTCGACGCTCTCCTGGAGGACGGGGCCCATAAGCGCTTCTATATGCATCGCACCAGCCATTGGCTGGGCATGGATGTGCACGACGTCGGGGCCTACACGGCGGGCGGCGAAGCGCGTCCGCTCGAGCCGGGCTTCGTGCTCACGGTCGAACCGGGCCTGTACGTCGCCACGGACGCGGAGGTCCCCGCGGAGTATCGCGGCCTGGGTGTGCGCATCGAGGACGACCTCCTGGTGACGGCCACGGGCCATCGAAACCTGACCGAGGACATCCCGAAGGAGGTCGCCGAGCTGGAGCGAATCCTCGCGTCCTGACCCTACGCGGTCGCGACGCGAGGCGAACGCGTCGGGCTCAGCGAGGGCGGAACGAGAGGCTGGCCGTGGAACCCCGGCTGCCGTCGTGCGCGCTCGCGGCTCGGGAGACCTCCACCTTTGCGGTGTCGGCCAGCGCCTCGAGCAAGCCGGCCAGCGCTCCCGCGACGGCCGCGCTTGGTGGTGGGACGATGTCCACACAGAGCTTCATGCGACCGCCCGTGGATGGCAGGAGCTGGACTCTGAGGCCCGCCGTGAGCTCGTACAGCGGCTGCGCCCATGTGGGCAGTTCCGGGGCAGCGAGGTCCGCCCGTCTCGACTGGGGTTCTCCCCAGCGCCGCAGTGCCCGAACCGTGGCGTCGCGGCCGAGCCCACGGCAGGGGAGGTGGGAAGGCGCCGCCGCGAGCAGGGCTTCGAGCACGCTCACGTCGACCCAGGCTGCGGGCAAGAGCACGCCGCGGAAGATCGCACCGGCCTCGCTCGGGAGCCCGTCGATCATGTGCGTGTAGGCCGACCGGCCCAGCTGGTTCGACAGATCACTCGCGATCTCCGACACCCACGAGCCTCGCAGGCGGGGCAGGCCCACCGGCACCGGCGCCTCGGTCCGGCGCGCCCCCGAGGTCAGGGGCGTCGCCTCGGGCAGGTCGGCACCGGCAGCGCGCTCCGCGACCTTCGCCTCCGAGCTGGCGTGGAAGGCGTGGGGCTTGGACGCCATGTTCTGTGGCCGCGGAGCGAACCCGAGCTGCGCGCTCGCTCCCCGCGTCTCCGGCGGCACCTCCACGGCGACGGCCGGCATGGTGACGTTGGTGGCGTGGTCGAAGCTGCGCCTCGCGGAGGGTCGCTGCACGCCCATGGGCGGCGTGAGCACGGGGACGCTGGGCGGTCGGCCGGCGCCAAAGGGGACCAGCAGGTCGTAGAGCGCGCGGGCGGTCGCAGGGCGACCCTCCGGGCGCTTGGCCATGGCGTGCTCGACCACACGGACGAGGGCCTGGTCGGTCTCGGGCGCGAGGTCCGCGACCGACTTCGGGCGCGTGTTCTGGATGGCCGTGCGGAGCGCGGTAGCCGACGTCGCCTCGAAGGGCAGCTCGCCCGTCAAGCACTCGTAGAGCAGGACGCCCGCGGCGTACACGTCCACGCGTGCGTCCTGGTTGGGCGCTCCACTCGCCTGCTCCGGGGCCATGTAGTGCAGCGTGCCCGCCGCCACCTTGCGCCGACCGCTGGCCGGCTCGCGTTCCGCGACCATCTCGGCCACGCCGAAGTCGAGCACCTTCACCCAATCCGAGAAGCCCGCTCGCCGGGTCAGGAAGACGTTGTCTGGCTTGAGGTCTCGATGGTGGATGCCCACGGCGTGCACCGCCTCGAGGGCGCGCAAGACCTGCCCGACGATCCAGACCGTCCGAGCGGCGGGCAAGCGCCCGGCGCGGTGAATGACGCGGCCGAGGTCGAGTCCGGTGAGCAGCTCCATGACCAGAAAGGGCGCGCCGCGTACGTCCCGGCCCAGGTCGAAGACGTCCACCACGTTCTCGTGCCCCGTCGCAGCCGCGGCTCGAGCTTCGCGCTCGAAGCGTTGCCGAGCCTGTTCCCCTGCGTCCATGCGTGGATGCATCAACTTGAGGGCGACGCGCTTGGACAGCTCGACGTGTTCGGCCTCGTACACCGTGCCCATGCCGCCTTCGCCCACGACGCGCAGCAGCCGGTAGCGCTTGCCCAACAGGCGCCCCAACATCGCCTCGGGCGGACACCCTCCGGGGTGAGGTTGGCCGCAGCGGGAGCAGACTGGTTCAGCGATCGTCACGACTCGTGCTGAAGGATGCCCGAGTCCAAGGGGCGCGCCAAGCTGGGTCTATCGAAGAGCTCGTCTGGAGCCGCGATTATTCGGTCGGCGGCGCGACGAAGGGCTTCATCTCGCCGCTCTTCAGCTTGACCCAGTAGGTGTCGAGCGCGCGCTTCACTTTGCCCGAGAGCAGGTAGAGCCCGAGGATGTTGGGGAACGCCATGCCCAGGACCATCAGATCGGAGAAGTCGAGGACGCTGCCGAGCTTCAGCACGGAGCCGAGGATGACGAAGCCGAGGAAGATGATCTTGTAGAACAACGACGTGCTTGGGCCGAACAGGAACGTGAAGCAGCGCTCACCGTAGTAGCTCCACGAGATCATGGTCGAGAAGGCGAACATGAAGACGGCGAAGGTGAGCACCTTGGGGAACCACGGCAGCACGGTGGCGAACGCGTGGGACGTCATCACGACGCCCTCGCCCGAGTTCTCGTAGCTGTCGGTGATCACCATCACGAGGCCGGTCATGGTGCAGACCAGGATGGTGTCGATGAAGGGCTCGAGCAGGGCCACGATGCCCTCGCGGACGGGCTCGTCCGTGGTGGCGGCGGAGTGGGCGATGGAGGCCGAGCCGATGCCCGCCTCGTTGGAGAAGGCGGCGCGCTGAAAGCCCGTCATCAGGACGCCTATCATGCCGCCGAAGCCGGCGGCGGGCGTGAAGGCCTGCCCGATGATGTGCGAAAAGGCGGGGATGACCTGGTCGAAGTTGACGACGATGATGAAGACGCCCGCCAGCAGGTACACGCCGCACATGATGGGCACGATGTAGCCGGCGACCACGCCGATGCGCTTGATGCCGCCGATGATCACCGCCCCGACCATCAGCGCGAGGATGATGCCGTAGACCAGGGAGCCCATGTCGCCCTGGAAGACGGGGATGACCTCCTTCACCTGCGCGTAGCTCTGGTTCGCCTGGAACATATTCCCGCCGCCGAAGCTGCCGCCGATGCACATGATGGCGAAGCCGACGGCCAGGACACGACCGAAACCCTTCATGCCCAGCTCGCTCAGTCCCGTTTGCAGGTAGCGCATGGGTCCGCCCGACAGGTGTCCGTGGGCGTCCGTTTCGCGGTAGAGCTGTCCGAGGGTGCACTCCGTGAACTTCGAGCTCATCCCGAGGAAGCCGGCGATGACCATCCAGAAGACCGCACCCGGGCCGCCGGTGTGCACCGCCACGGCCACGCCCGCGATGTTGCCGAGGCCCACGGTGGCGCTCAGCGCCGAGGCGAGCGCCTGGAAGTGGCTGACCTCGCCCTCGTGGCTCGGATGGTCGTACTGGCCGCGGGTCACCTGAATGGCGTGGGCGAAGCCGCGCAGGTTGATGAAGTTGAAGCGGATGGTGAAGAAGACGGCGCCGACCACCAGCCAGAGCACGATCATGGGGATCTTGAGCTCCCCCGTTTGGCCGTTGTCCCAGAAGGCGAGGTCGAAGAAGAGGACCTGGTACATCGGCCCCACCACGTATTGACCGAAGAGCGCGTCGAGCTTCTGGATGCGCGTGGGTTCGGCCGCGGCGACGGCGTCCTGGGCGAGCGCCAGGGCCGGGCTGAGGAGGGTGAGGGTGAAGGCGAGGAGTCGTCGAATCATGGCCATCCAAGGGGCAAAGGACGGCGGACCTTCGCATGAGGCCTTCCTCAGAACAACACCCCCTGTGGCGCGCGAGCGGGGGACGCCCGCGTGACCTCAGCGGCGATCGCGGGCCCACTGTGGCCGCCGGCGCCGGTTCGCGGCCAGCAGCAGCAGCGCCAGACCGACCATGCCACCCGTCGAAGCGTCACCTCCCGCGCTGCATGCCCCCGAGGCGTAGACGCCCGCCGGATGGGCGCGGTAGGCGGCCAGGACGCCTCGCTCGTCGTCCACCTCGGGTGTGCGCGCCCGGGTGTCGCCCCGCGCGAACCTCGGGAACATGGTCGCACCGTCCACCGTCGGTTCGTCCGAGAGCCCGAGCGCGTGGCCCATCTCGTGCGTCACGACGGCCCCGAGATCGTAGACCGCGTGGTCCTCTCCGCCTTCGTCCATCACCGACCAGGGCACGACCCCACTGAGCACGATGTCGGCGTCGACGATCCTGCCCATGCTCGGCTCGAAGGTCAGGCGCGTCTCCGCCAGGTGATCGCCGCCCAGGCTCTCGTCGCTGATGTAGATGCCGTTCACGCCATCCGTCGCGGACGGCTCGAGCAGGCCGGCGCCCCCGCCCGTCCCGGCGATCAGATCGGGGCTCCCCGGCAGTCCCCGCCAGGCCTCCGTGGCCATGACCATCGCCCGGGAGATCGCGTCCGAGCCCAGGCGGGCGCGCGCTTCGGGCGAGATCCGGAAGACCACGCGCCCTTGAACCCAGTGCGTCGGATCCCCGTCGGGCGTGGTGTGCAGCTCGTATGCGTGGGCGAGTCCGGCCGGCCCCAGGGCCAGCCCGAGGGTCAAGAGAGCGAGGGCGGAGGACTGGCGCATGGGCGGACAAAACGGCCGCCCTCCCGCTCCATGAAGGGGGACCCCGACTCGTGGCGGGTCCAGCCGGGCCTCGGCGTGGGTTCACGCATGCGCTCGCGATTGACACTCGGTGGGTCGAAGACTAGAAACGCCCGGGCGTTACGGGCGTCGCTGTTTTTCTGGCCATCGCACACGCCGCAGCCGCGCGGCGCCCGGGAGCACGAGGCTCGATGTTCTGGGAATACCTACCCGTCTTCGTCATGCTTCTCGTCGCCGTGCTGGTCGCGGTGGGGTTGTTCGTGCTGACGTCCAGCGTCGGCCCGAAGAAGATGACGCCCGAGAAGGCCATCCCCTACGAGGGTGGCTCCGAGACCACGGGCGCCAAAGGCCTGCGCCTCAGCGTCAAATTCTTCCTCACAGCCATCCTCTTCGTCGTCTTCGACATCGAGGCGGTCTTTCTCTACCCCTGGTCGGGCCTGTTCGTGCGCCTGGGGTGGTTCGGCTTGGTGGAGATGCTGATCTTCCTCACCGTGCTCGCTGTGACGCTGGCTTACGCCTGGAAAAAGGGAGCGCTCGAATGGGAGAAATGACCTTCGGTGGAGCTGGCGAGGACGCCAACTTCTTCACCACCAAGTTCGACGCGCTGCTCGGCTGGGCCCGGAAGTACTCGCTCTTCCAGTACCCCTTCGTGACGGCCTGCTGCGGCATGGAGTTCATGGCCGTGGCCTCGCCTCGCTACGACATGGCCCGCTTCGGCGCCGAGGCGCCGCGCTTCAGCCCCCGTCAGGCTGACGTGCTCTGGGTCGTGGGGACCGTGAGTCAGCGCCAAGGGCCCGTGCTCAAGCGCATCTACGAGCAGATGACCGAGCCCAAGTGGGTCATCGCCTTCGGCACCTGCGCCTCCTGCGGCGGGTTCTACGACAACTACACGACGATTCCGGGCATCGACAAGGTCGTCCCTGTGGACATCTACATCCCCGGCTGTCCGCCGCGCCCCGAGGCGGTCCTCGACGGCCTGATGCTGCTGATGGACAAGATCCAGAACGGCAACAAGGACCCTCTGGTGGTGCCGCCGCGCGAGCTTCCCAAGCTGGCGCAGCTGCGCGCCAAGAAGGACGCGAAGCCATGAGCAAGGCCCTCCTCGATCGCCTGGCCACGTTGCTCGGCGACAAGCTGCTCGAGACCACCGACTTCCGTGGCGACGAGGTCGCGCTGGTCGCGCCCGCCGATTGGCACGCCGCCGCGGAGTTTCTCCGGCGCGACGAGAAGCTCGCCATGGGCCAGTTCACGGACCTCACGGCCGTGGACTACCCGGAGCGGGCCCCCGAGGAGCCGCGCTTCGACGTGCTGCTCTTCGTCCGCAACCCCGAGACGCACAAGCGGCTGCGCCTGAAGACGCGCCTGGCCGACGGCAAGACGCTCGCCACGCTGACCGACCTCTGGGCCGGCGCGAGCTGGGCCGAGCGCGAGGTCTACGACATGTTCGGGATCTCCTTCGAGGGTCACCCGGACATGCGCCGCATCCTCCTCTACAAGGAGTTCGAGGGGCATCCGCTGCGCAAGGACTACCCCATCGACCGTGCCCAGCCCCTGGTGCCCTACCGCGACGCGGACGACACCCACAAGCTGCCACCCTTCGGCGTCGACGAGGGTCAGCCCTTCGCCCGCACGGACTGGAGCCGGCGGCTCGAGGGCCTCGACGCTCAGGTCTCGCCTTCTCTCGCCGTCGCGGCTGGCCAGCGCGCCAGCCTGAGCAGCGAAGAGGTGCATCCCGTACACGCCCCCGAGCCCGCGGCCGACGCCGCTGCCAGCGAGAACTAGATGGAGCCCCTCGACACGCACGACTTCACCGACGACGACACACTGGAGCTTCCCGCCGAGCCCATGCGTCTCAACATGGGCCCCTCCCACCCCGCCATGCACGGCACCATCCGCATGGTCCTCGATCTCGACGGCGAGACGGTGGTCAACGTCGACGTGCAGCCGGGCTATCTGCACCGCGGCTTCGAGAAGAGCTGCGAGCGCGGCACCTGGGCGCAGGTCTTCCCCTACACGGACCGCCTGAACTACGTCTCGCCCATGCTCAACAACGTGGGGTTCGCCCTGGCCGTGGAGAAGCTCTGCGGTATCGAGGTGCCCGAGCGCGGTCAGTACTACCGTGTCGTGCTCGGAGAGCTCGCGCGCATCTGCGATCACTTCACCTGCAACGCCGCCAGCGGCATGGAGCTCGGCGCGTTCACGCCCTTCCTCTGGCTGATGAAGGTGCGCGACTGGATCTGGGACGTGCTCGAGAAGGAGACGGGCGCGCGCCTCACGCACTCCTTCGGTCGTATCGGCGGCATGGCCATGGAGCCCACGCCGGATCTGGCGATGGACATCCGCGCCATCTTGCCCGAGATCGAGAAGGTCGTGGTCGAGACCGAGACCATGCTGGTGCGCAACCGCATCTTCATGGATCGCATGCAGGGCACGGGCGTGCTGAGCAAGGAGCGCGCGCTCGAGCTCGGCGTCACGGGGCCGATGCTGCGCAGCACGGGCGTGGCCTACGACGTGCGCAAAGACAGCCCCTACATGGTCTACGATCGCTTCGACTTCGATGTACCCGTAGGCGAAGACGGCGACAACTACGACCGCTTCTGCGTGCGCATGGAGGAGGTGCGGCAGTCCATGCGCATCGTCGAGCAGGCGCTCGACCAGATGCCCACGGATGGCCCGGTCTCCGTCGACGATCCGCGGATGATGCTTCCCGACAAGGAGCGCGTGTACAACAGCATCGAAGGCACGATCGCGCACTTCAAGCTGATCATGGAGGGCTTCGCGCCGCCCAAGGGGGAGGTCTACAGCTTCACCGAGGGTGGCAACGGCGAGCTCGGCTTCTTCATCGTCTCCGACGGAAGCGGCACGCCCTATCGCGTGCGCGTTCGTCCCCCGAGCTGGTTCAATCTCCAATCCGCCCGCGAGCTGCTGATCGGCGGCATGATCGCGGACATCATTCCCACCTTCGGCTCGGTCAATATGATCGGCGGCGAGTGCGACAGGTAGGCCAGATCATGCCCAGCTTCACCCTAGACGGCCAACAGGTCCCCTACGAGCCCGGTGACACGATCCTTCGTGCCGCGTGGCGCGCCGGGATCGAGATCCCCCACTACTGCTGGCATCCGGGCCTCTCGGTAGCGGCCAACTGTCGCATGTGCCTCGTGCACATCGAGAGCGGCCGGCAGATGGACATGCCCATCCTGCGCTACGACGCGGGCAAGAAGGCCTACGTGCCCGACACCAAGCCCAAGCTGATGCCCGCGTGTCAGTTCCCGGCGGGTGAGGATCTCGTGGTCTCCTCCACCAGCGAGGTGGTGAAGACGGCGCAGGCCCACGTGCAGGAGTGGCTGCTGCTGAACCATCCGGTCGACTGCCCGATCTGCGATCAGGCCGGTGAGTGCAAGCTGCAGGACTACTGGTCGAGCCACGATCCGCAGATGAAGCGCAAGCGCACGGAGCCCGTGCACAAGCCCAAGGCGCAGCGCTTCGGTCCGACCATCGTGTACGACGCCGAGCGCTGCATCATGTGCACCCGCTGCATCCGCGTATGCGACGAGCTGGTCGGCGATCACGTCCTCGACATGCGCGAGCGCGGCAACCGAAACGAGATCTTCGTGGCCCCCGGTCGCGAGCTCGACCACCGCTACACGCTGATGACGGAGCACGTCTGTCCCGTCGGCGCGCTCACGAGTCGCGACTTCCGCTTCAAGGCGCGGGTGTGGTTCTTGAAGAGCGCCAACGGCGTCTGTTCGGGCTGCGCCAAGGGCTGCAACACGCACGTGGACTACGATCCCCGCTCGGGTCAGGTCCAGCGCCTGCGGCCACGCGACAACATGGACGTGAACCAGTTCTGGATGTGTGACGACGGCATGATGACCTACAAGGCCGTCACCGAAGAGCGCATCCTCACCGGGCTCGTCGGGCGCGGTGAAGGTCGCGATCTGGTGTCGCCCGGGGCCGCGCGCACGGAGGCTGCCAAGCGACTCTCCACGGTCGCTCCCGAGAAGATCGCCTTCTTGCTCAGCGCCACGGCCTCGACCGAAGAGAACGCCGCGCTCGCACGCCTCGCGCAAGCGCTGGGCTCCACCCACCTCTACCTCGCCGCCCGTCGCGACTGGCAAGGCGACGCGATCTTGCGCAGCGCCGACCACAACCCCAACCGCGCCGGCGCGAACCTCGCCGCGGGTCATACCCTCGAGGAAGGCCTCGAGGATCTGGTCTCGGACCTTCTGGCGGGCGCCCTCGAGGGCGTCGTGGCGCTCGGAGTCGACGCCGCCGAGACGCTCGAGGCGCTGGGCCCCATGGCCGCGCTCGACGCGAGCGTGGTCTTCGCCGCCAACCGCAGCGTGCTGACCGAAGCCGCCAGCGTGGTCGTGCCCATCGCGAGCTGGGCCGAGAGCGTCGGCACCTACGTGAACGGGCAGGGCAGGACGCAAGCCTACCGCCGCGCAGTGCTGCCTCCGGGTGGCGTGCAGGAGGGCTGGCGTGCCATCGCGGCCCTGGCCGAGGCCATGGGCCACGCTCTCGGCGTCGAAGGCGCCGAGCAGCTCATGCCCGCGATTCCCGCGCCGAATGCGGCCGCGTCAGCGGCGGAGGGTACGGCCTGATGGAGCATCCCATCCTGTTCTTGCTCGGCATCACCCTGGCCAAGATCGTCTTCGTTCTGGCCGTGGCCGTCGCGGCCTTCGCTCCCTTGCTGATCTGGGCGGAGCGCCGGCAGAGCGCCATGATCCAGGACCGCCTCGGGCCGATGCGCGCGAACGTCCGCCTCTTCGGCATGAACCTCACCCTCGGTGGCCTGCTCCATCCGATCGCAGACGCTGTGAAGATGTTCTGGAAGGAGGACTTCATCCCGCCCAAGGCGGACAAGTTCCTTCACGCCATCGCGCCGATGATTGCGCTCATTCCCGCCATCGCGGCCTTCACCGTGATCCCCTTCGGCAACACCCTCTACCTCGACGCCTTGGGGCAGGTGCTGCCGGCCGATGGCGCCATCGAGTCCACGCGCGCGATTCACCTGCAGATCGCCAGCATCGACGTCGGCATCCTGTTCATCTTCGCCATCGCGGGCACGGGTGTCGTCGGCGCCGCCATCGGCGGATACGCCTCGGACAACAAGTTCTCGTTGATCGGAGGCGTGCGCGCCGCGAGCCAGATGGTCAGCTACGAGGTCGTCCTCGGCCTCACGCTCGTGCCCTGCTTCATGGTCTATCAATCGCTGCGTCTCGAAGACATGGCGGTGTGGCAGCACGTGCACTTCTGGGGCATTCTTCACCCGCCGCTCTTCATCGCCTTCTTCCTATATTTCACCGCGGCGGTGGCCGAGAACAAGCGCATTCCCTTCGACCTTCCAGAGGGTGAGAGCGAGCTCGTCGGCGGCTATCTGACGGAATACTCGGGCATGAAGTTCGGCATGTTCTTCATGGGTGAGTTCATCGAGGTCGTGGTCCTGGGCGCCCTCGCGGTGGTGATCTTCTTCGGTGGCTGGGATGTTCCCTTCCTGACGCGCAGCGGCTTCGACTGCTTCGGGCACTATGTACCGATGGTGCACTGGCTCGTCGCGCTGACTCAGGTCGTCGGCTTCATCGTGAAGATCATCATCTTGATGTGGTTCCAGCTGATGATTCGCTGGACCCTCCCGCGCTTCCGCTACGATCATGTGATGAAGCTGTGCTGGAAGGGTCTCTTGCCCCTGGCGTTGCTCAACATCCTCTTCACTGGAGTCCTGCTCCTCGCCTGGAGGAATTGATGACTGTTGGCGTCAAAGTACTGAAGAAGCCCCCGCGCACGATCGCCGAGCAGGCCTACCTGCCGGAGACCGCGAAGGGCCTGCGACTGACCATGTCGCGCTTCTTCAAGAACACCTTCGGTCCGGCCTCGCAGAAGGAGATCGCGACCGTTCGCTACCCCGAGGAGACGCGCACCTACCCGGAGCGCTTTCGCGGTGTGCATCGGCTCACCCAGCGCGCGGACGGCTCTCCTCGCTGCGTGGCGTGCCTGTGCTGCAGCACGGCCTGTCCGGCGCAGTGCATCCACATCGAGCCCGGCGAGTACGAGGCCGGCGACCCGCGCGCGGGCTACGAGCGCTATCCCAAGGTCTTCGTGATCGACGAGCTGCGCTGCATCTTCTGCGGCTACTGCGTCGAGGCGTGTCCCTGCGACGCCATCCGCATGGACACGGGCGTGCACATGCCGGCCTCGACCCATCGCGACCACTTCCTCTACGACAAGGAGACGCTGCTCTCCTTGCCC
>JAACVI010000071.1:12230-12575 GCA_009992505.1 Myxococcales bacterium | reverse complement strand
TATTTCGTTTTCTAATGTTTCCCTTGACTGGTTTGCTGAAGACTCACGCCAAATAATCCCCCACCAGTCGGGTGCAAGCGTTTTCCCTAAAGCGTACAGTTCCGCTCGCTTGTTCAAATCATGAATCTTTAAGCTGACGCCGACCTTGCTGTTTTGTGCTAGGATGGCGTAGTTTCCAACAATCTTCAAATTCATAGTTAAAATTGGCTGTTTTGCACCAATTCTTTTTCTTTCAACCTGAACTAGCAGTGGCTTGTCTTCTGCGATTACAAATTCAGGTTTTGGAAGTCTTCCTATGACGCCACCGCCTATATCAACATAAACAGTGTCTTCGTCTGATTCTAT
>JAACVI010000071.1:10687-12181 GCA_009992505.1 Myxococcales bacterium | reverse complement strand
AGCACGTCCTCAAATGCTGAATGCAAGATAGACTGAAAAGCGTTTACTGCATCGGATGTCCCAAGAACTCTTACTCCTTGCAAGTCGTATCTATCTTTTATCTTAATGTCTGGCGACGAAGAATTATCCAAAAGCCCAAATCGTTTCTTTATGGTTAAAGACGGTTGGACTATTTCGAAGCCATTTTCTAAGA
The DNA here is from genome assembly GCA_009992505.1 of Myxococcales bacterium. Lineage (GTDB taxonomy): Bacteria > Myxococcota_A > Polyangia > Polyangiales > Houyiibacteriaceae > JAADHO01. The sequence continues at coordinate 11,988 of JAACVI010000071.1, read as the reverse complement.
GCAGTTTTGTTAAGGCTGTGGTGCAGTTTCCTCGAATCTTCGCTTTCATCAAAGCTCCCATCGCATTCATAGTCAAACAACTTTCTCAATCTTGTAAAGCCCGGCTACATTTTCAACATTGAATTTCACATTCAATGTTTTTTCAGCAAGCCAAATGTTTGTTTCTAAATGCTCTGAAATTGTCCGCGTTAAATAAGCGGACCTTCCTTCCGCCAACGCTACATAGGGAATTAGCATGTCAGCCAAATGCACATCAACAGTAGGCTTAGTGGAAATTTCCGCATAGAGCTTTTCGGCAGCTTCTCTTCCAACAGTTTCGCTTGTTTTTCTGAGCTCGCCAATTGCGTCAGCTCCCAAAATTGCACTTGCGCTTGCTTCAGCCCATAAAACAAGAGAGCTGCCTTTCTGCAGAGGATTTGATTTATCATTTATTATTTGAATATCTGCTGTGTAACCCTTTTCTTTGAGGTAGTCATTTGCCGCTTTTGCTTGACGTTCAGCAACCCTTCTTTCGGCAAGGAACGTGCAAACTGAAAAGCCTTTTATTGCTTGTATTTTGCCGAAATTTTCTAAACATAAAGGCTTTAGAGATTTGCATGACTCCGTGGTTATTGTTACTTCTCCCATGCCTTTGGGATAATAACCATACTTGTGAACTGTTAATGCTGCACTTATTCCCATGCGCCTCAATGTTGGCAAAAACACATGCCTTATGTAATTGATGGTGGGGGAATTCTGAACATCTGTTCCACCTTTCGAAACATGCAAATGCACAGTGTTTTCTGCAAAGATGCAGATGGGCAGAACTGTCATCAGAAGCATTGGAATGCTTCCAGCAGTGCCAATCTCAGCCTCAACTTTCCCACCTCTCACTTTTTTGGGCTTGAACCAGAGTTCACGCGAGTTAAGTTCTGCTCCTTCTAGTTCAGCATCACAGAGCCTCGCAGCCGTTAACACTGCTTCTAAGTGTTGAGGTCTCAAACCTGGTTGCGGTCTGTTCTGTCTAATGTTGTAAATGTGCAAGGGCTGTCCCAGTATTGCGGCTAGGGCAATAGACAGTCTGAGAATTGTGCCGCTTCCACTTTTTTGGCTCCCATCAATTTCGATCACGTATTGTAGGCTCCTTTTGTCCAGTTTCTTGCAATGTTCATAAATTAATGAAAGAGTCGCAAACAATTAATAAATGCGTTGAGTATTAAGGATTTGGAAGGAAGAAAGTTTATGAGCGAAGAAAGAAAGGACCTTGAAAAGCTTGTACAGAGGATTGATGAGCTTCTTATGGTCTTAAACCAAGTTGCAGA
>JAACVI010000071.1:0-10411 GCA_009992505.1 Myxococcales bacterium | reverse complement strand
GGTGACCGGCAGTCGCTCCGCGATCTGGGTGCAGATCGACGTGACCGAGGGAGTCGGCCACTTCCTGCACCTCGAGCGCCCCGAGGCCATCGCCGCTCGCATCACGGCGTTCCTCGAGTCGCTAGAGCGCGAGTCGCTACACGCCCACCAGGGGTAGGTTGGCGCGCTCACCCTCGCGCGGCAGATGCACCGGGATGGGGTAGTCGCCGCTGAAGCAGGCGTCACAGAAGCCCTGGCCGCCGTGACCGTCGCCCGCGACCGCCTCGCGCAGCCCGGCGATGGAGAGGTAGCCCAGGGAGTCGGCGAGCACGAAGCGCGCGATCTCTTCGGGCGAATGACTCGACGCCAACAGCTCTTGCCGACGCGGCGTGTCGATGCCGTAGAAACAGGGCCAGGCCGTGGGCGGGGAGCTGATCCTGAGGTGCACTTCGCTCGCGCCCGCCTCGCGCAACATGCGGGCGATCTTGCGGCTGGTCGTGCCTCGCACGATGGAGTCGTCCACCACGGCGACGCGCTTGCCTTCGAGCACCTCGCGCACGGGGTGCAGCTTCAGACGCACGCCGAAGTTGCGGATGGTGTTCTGCGGTTCGATGAAGGTGCGCCCCACGTAGTGGCTGCGGATCAGGCCCATCTCGTAGGGCAATCCCAGGGCGCCGGCGAAACCGAGCGCCGCCGCGACGCCGCTGTCGGGCACGGGGATCACGAGGTCTGCGTCCACCGGCTGCTCCAGCGCCAGCCGCTGACCCATGCGCTTGCGCGCCGCATACACGCCGACGCCGCCCAGGTGCGAGTCGGGCCGCGCGAAGTAGACGTACTCGAAGATGCAGCTGCGTTGGGGCGCGGGCGGCAGCGGGCGCTCACTGCGCACGCCGAAGTCGTCGATGATCAACATCTCGCCGGGCTCGACGTCTCGTACGTACTCGGCGCCGATCAGCGCGAAGGCCGGCGGCTCCGAGGCGATCACGTGGGCGTCGCCCATCTGTCCGAGGCAGAGGGGACGGAGGCCCAGGGGATCGCGCACGGCGATCAGCTCGTCGGGGGTGAGGATGACCAGGGAGTAGGCACCCTCGGCGCGGGCGAGGGCCTCGGCGACCCGCGCCTCATGGGTCGCGGCGCGGCTCTTGGCGATCAGGTGGACGAGCACCTCCGTGTCGCTAGCCGAGGAGAAGATCGAGCCTCCCGCCTCCAGCTCCGTGCGCAGCGGCACGGCGTTGGTGAGGTTCCCGTTGTGGGCGAGGGCGATGGAGCCGTGGGCGCAATCCACCGCCAAGGGCTGCGCGTTCTTCACGTGGGATCCGCCCGCCGTGGAGTAGCGGACGTGGCCGATGGCGCGCTTGCCGGGCAGACGCCCGAGCACCTCCTGGGTGAACACCTCGGGCACGAGCCCCAGGGCGCGATGCACGAAGAGCCGAGCGCCGTCGGAGGTCACGATGCCGGCGGCCTCCTGCCCGCGATGCTGCAAGGCGTGCAGACCGAGGTAGGTGAGGTTGGCGGCTTGGTCGGCCTCGAAGAGACCGAAGACCCCGCATTCATCGTGGAAGTGGTCGTCGTCGAGGTCCATCGGCCGCTTCATAGCGTCCGCGCGACGCGACGTCGACCGCTTGTCGCAAGACGGCTCACCGCGCGGCGCGCTACGTCGACCGCCCCTGGCATCCGGCGAGGGGGTGGTTTGCACTGAGACGCGCCCGGACGGTCGCTCTTCCGGGGCGTCCTCAGTCCAGCCGCTGGGCCTGGCCTGCTCGGCGTGGCCTGCTCACCCTGGCGTCGACGGACCTGCGTCCGCTGGGTAGAAGGACGCATGCGTCCTGGCGTCGCGCGCCCCGCCCGGGCGCAACTGAAGCACGTACTCGCCCTCGTCCTCGCAGCGCTGGTGCTGTGCGTCGCCTGGCCTCGGGCCGAGGCTCACCTCGGCAGCAACAAGTACATCCGCCTCGAGCGCACGCAGGCGGGACTGCACGCAGTGGTCGAGATCGATGCGCTGGACGTGGCTGCGGAGCTGGGCCTCGGGACGGACGCCTCACCCCAGGAGGTGCTCTCGCACGCCGAAGCCATGCGCGCGTGGCTCGAGCGCGGCATCACGGCGCGCACGAACGCCGGCCCCTGCGTGCCGAGTGTGGGCGAGCCCGTGCCCGTCGAGCGGGACAGGCGGGCCTTCCTGGCCGTGGCCATCGAGTTCCGCTGCTCCGGAGACCCGTCCACTCTGGTGCTGCGCGACGACACCATCTTCGACGGCGACCCGCAGCACGAGGCGATGGTGCACGTGGCCTACGCCGAGAGTGAGGACGCGACCGTGCTGCGGCATGGCAGCCGCGAGCTCGCCCTGGGCGATCCTCCGGGCGTGATGCACCTGGTCCAGGTCTTCGTGGTGGAGGGCGTGATGCACCTCTTCACCGGCTACGACCACATGCTCTTCCTCTTCTCCCTGATGCTCGGCGCTGGCTTCGTGGCGCGCGAACGCGGCCTGCGCATGGCCTTCCGCGACGTCGCCATCCTGGTCACGGCGTTCACCGTGGGACACAGCATCACGCTCATCTCCGCCGCGCTCGGGGTGGTGGTGCTGCCCTCGAGGTTGGTCGAGACCTTGATCGCGGCGAGCATCGTGCTGGTCGCGCTCCTGAACATCTTCCGACCCGGCGAGCGCCGCGCCATGCCCAAGGTCGCCTTCACCTTCGGTCTGATCCACGGCTTCGGATTCTCGAGCGTCTTGGCCGAGCTCGGTCTGCCTCGCGATCACGGCGTGCTGGCGCTGCTCTCGTTCAACGTGGGCATCGAGCTCGCGCAGCTCCTGCTCGTCGTGGTGACCATCGTCCCGCTCGAGCGCGCGTCGCGCTGGCGTTCCTTCGGTCCCGTGATCGTGCGCGGCGGCTCGGTGGTCGTCGCGCTCATCGCTGGCTACTGGATGGTGACGCGCGCCCTGGCGATCTGAGCGCGACCACCGCGCGCGTCCCGATCAGTCGCAGACGCCGTATTCCGTGCCGCTCCAGACGAGGGGGGTGGAGAAGCCGTAGCAGCTCGTCCCGAAGCTGCACTCGCTACCCGCCGGCCGACGGCACCAGTGCAGGCACTGCTTGGCGCCCGTGCCGGTCGCGTCGATGCAGGCGTAGCCCTTCTGGCAGTCGGTGTCGTCCGCGCAGCTGGCGTTCTGGCTGCCCGTGCCGACCGGCGCCGAGCAATCCGTCAGCGTGCGCATGGCGCCAGCGCTCTCAATGAAGAAGGAGCAGGCCGTGCCGGAGGGGCAGCCCACCTGCGTCGCCGGGTTGCAGTCCACGCTGCACGTCTTGTCGCTCGAGCCCGCGATGCCGCCAACGCACAGCGCGCCCGCGCCTGGGCAATCCGAGTCCGTAGCGCACACGCGGTGGCAGAGCGCGACGGGCGTGCCCGTGGCGGCCAGGTTCACGCAGATCGCGCCCGGCGTGCATTGGGTCGTGTCGCAGCGTGCGCCCACCGCCGTCGTGCCCGAGGTCAGGCAGACGCGCGTGCCGCTCGTGAGGTAGCAGCCCTGACCCGTGGGGCAGCCGCATTGGGGCGCCACCAACCTGCAGGGGGACTCGGAGCAGGAGGAGCTCGGCACGCAGCCCGCGCTCGAGTCGCAAATCTCACTGGCGCCGCACAAGGTGTTGTCAGCCGTGTGTGTGCAGCTGCCGCCCGGCTCGCTGCAGCTGTCGCGCGTGCAGGCCACGGAGTCGCTACACGCGATCGCGGTGCCCGCGACACAATGGCCGCCGACGCAGCTCTCGCTGCCGGTGCAGGCGAGCCCGTCGCTGCAGTCCACGCTGGTCGCGCACTCCGGGGCGGGTCCCGTGTCCAAGACGCCCGAATCGATCGGGCCGGAGTCGACGACGCTGGTGTCCGCGCCCGCGTCCATCAGCGTGATGCCCGCGTCGTTGGGGCCGGTGTCGACCCCGGAGTCGGGTGGCGGCACGAAAGCGTCCACGTCGCCGTCGGAATGGGTGGACGAGTCGTGCGGGGTGACCACGCCCGAGTCGCGCGGGATTCGATTTCCGCCGCCGTTCGCGCAGGCCGAGACGCCAGGCGCCACGAGCACGACGCACGCAAGAAATGCAAGGTGATCGGCCAGGGCCGTGCGGTGTGAATGTCGGTGATTCATCGGGTCGAGTCTCCGCGTGCGCCCCCGCCGCGAGTGGACAGCCGAGCATAGAGCGAAGCGCTTCGGCGGGCAACGACCCATCCTGTGCGAGATCCCCCGCGTTTCGCCGCTCCATGCCATGAAGTTGGCACGCCGATCCTCCCGCTGCGCTATGATCGCGCGGCCCATGCACCCCCCTCCGAGGCGAGTCGAGACCATCTCCGCGCGGCGTGCGTCGGCGTACGGCGGCAAGGCGCGCAGCGTGGCAGCGTTGGCTCGCGCGGGCTTTCGCGTGCCAGCGGCCTGGGCACTGCCGACCGCGTCGGCTGACGACTTCCTGGCCGCGGCGCTGCCCGAGGAAGATCGCGCGGCGGCCCTGCTCTCCGCCCCGTCGTCGATGCTGTCCGAGGAACGGCTGGAGCGCATCGCCGCTCGCGTCCGCGCGGCTCCCCTGCCCGATACCCTGGAGCGCTCCCTTCGCCGCGTGGTCCGCGAGCTGCTGGCGGACGGAGCTGGATCGCTAGCCATCCGCTCGTCGTCCACGGAGGAGGATCAAGACGCCGCCTCGGCCGCGGGGCTCCACGCCACCTTCCTCAACGTGCGCACCGAGGACGCGGCGCTCGACGCCGTGCGCGCGTGCTGGGCGAGCCTCTTCTCCTTCCGCGCCTTGGCTTATCTGCGCTCGGTGGGCGCCCGCGACGCGGGCATCGGTGTGCTGATTCAGGCCATGGTCCCGGCCGACGCGTCGGGCGTGATGTTCACCATGAACCCGCTGACCGGCGATGACAGCGAGGTCGTGATCGATGCCACCTTCGGCCTCGGTTGTGCCGTCGCCGACGGACGCGTGTCCCCCGACACCCTGCGCGTGGAGAAGGGCACCCGCGCGCGCCGCGATTGCGTGCTGGGCGAGAAGGAGCTGCGCATCGTCTGCGATCCGGCGGGCGGCGTGCGGGAGGAAGAGGTGCCCCTCGAGCAGCGCAGCCGCTGCGCCCTCTCGGACGACGTCATCGAGCGCCTGGTCGATCTCGCTTCGCGCGTGGAGGACCACTTCGAGGCACCTCGCGACGTGGAGTGGGCCCTGGCCGGCTCGGAACTCTACGTACTGCAGGCGCGGCCCATCACCGCCGTCGCCGCCGTCGCCACGCCTCCCCGCCGTGGCAGCGACATGCCCGCGCGCGACTCCCTCGTCTGGTCGAACGTGAACGTCGGCGAGGCCCTGCCCGGTGTCGCGACCCCACTCACGTGGAGCGTGCTCAGCGGCTTCAGCGAGCTGGGCTTTCGCCGCGCCTTCGCCAGCCTCGGGCTCTCCGTGCCCAAGGACGCCGAGCTCGTGGGCAGCTTCCGCGGCCGCATCTACCTGAACCTCACGGAGCTGCTCTCCATCCTCTCGCAGGTGCCCGGGCTGCGACCTCGCACGCTGCTCAGTCTGGGAGGAGGCGGACAGGTGGAGCGCCTCGAGACGGATCTTCCCAAGCGCTCGTCCGCGCGCTTCCTGCTCCGCTTGCCGCTCACGGCTGCGCGCTTCGCTCGCGAGAACGTCGGGCTGACGGCGCGCGTCGAGCAATTCGAGGAGGCCTTCGAGAACGAACGTCGGCGTCTGCGCGAGCTCGATCTGCGCCTCTTGCCACCCCTCGGCCTCGACCGTGTTCTGCGCGACGCCGAGCGCTTGCTCGACGAGGCCGGCACCGTGCTGCTCTCCGCCTACGGCAACCTGCTGCTCAGCGTCGTCGCTCTGGGCGCGGCCTTGAAGCTGGCCGCGGGCGACGAAGCGGCGGCGCTGGGTCGCGACCTCTCCACCGGCATCGCGGATCTCGAGAGCGCGGCGCCCGGACTCGCCCTCTGGCACATCGCCCAGACCTGTCGCGCCGACCCCGCCGCGCGAGACGTCATCCTCGGTGGCTCGCCCGAGACTTTGCGGATCCAGGACCTGCCGGACGGCAAGACGCGGCGCGCGCTCGAGCGTTTTCTGGCGGCCTACGGCCGACGCGGTCCGAGGGAAGGCGAACTCGCGGCGCCTCGCTGGGAGGAAGACCCCGCGCTGCTCTTCGTCACCCTGGCCTTGCACCTCGGACGCGACGTCGAGGGCGCGCGCCCGGTCGACGCCGAGCATCGACAACGCGTCATTCGTGAGCAGGCGGAGCGGCGCCTGGCGGAGCTCTTGCCGCTGATCGCCCGCGGACCCGTGCGCAACCTGCTGGCTCTGGCGCAGCGCTTCTTGCGCTTGCGCGAGCGGCTGCGCGCGCACGTGACGGAGGTCCTCGGCTTGTTCCGGCGCGTGGCCCTCGACTCGTCGCGCCGTCTGGCGACCCTCGAGCCCGAGGCCGGCACGGACGCGGCCTTCTACCTCAGCCAGGGCGAACTCCACGCCGTGCTGCGCGGGGAGCTCTCGCGCGTGGCGCCACGCGTGCGCAGGCGGCGCCGACAAGTGGATCGCGACCGCGCCTTGCCCGATCCGCCCGGGACCTTCGTCGGTTATCCGCCGGAGCTGCCCGAGCCCAAGCCGGTGGAGGGTGGCGAGCTCTCGGGCATCGGCGCGAGCGGCGGAGTCGTCGAGGGCATCGCGCGCGTGCTGCGGGATCCTTCCGGCGTGGCGGCCTTTCGCGAGGGCGAGATCCTGGTCGTGCCTTGTGCCGACGTGGGCTGGTCGCCCCTGTTCCTGGTGGCGGGCGCGGTGGTCACGGATCTCGGAGGCCCGCTCTCCCACGCGGCCATCGTGCTGCGCGAGTACGGCGTGCCCTCGGTCGTGAACGTCGTCGACGGGACGCGCCGGATTCGCACGGGAGACCGGGTGCGTGTCGATGGCGATCGCGGTCGCGTGGTGGTGCTGGAGGCGGAGACGTCGGAGCCAGTGGACGAGCATGTCGTCGACTGAACCTCGAGTCGTGCATCGCGACGCACAGCTGCTCGTGGTGGAGAAGCCGAGCGGCCTCGCAACCACGGCGCCCGACTCGGGAGATTGCTTGGTGCGACGCGTCGAGCGCCTCGACCCCGACGCGCCTCGTCTGCATCCCACCAGTCGACTCGACGCTGGCGTCAGCGGGCTCTTGACCTTCGCGCGCACCAAGGAGGCGACCGAGGCGCTGGCGGCGGCGCGCCGATCGGGCGACTACGGGCGGCTCTATCTGGGCCTGGCGCAGGGCGTGCCGAGCGCCCGCGAGGGACGCTGGGAGTACGGCGTCGGCATCGACCCCGCGGACTCGCGCAAGCGCCTGGCCGACGTGGGCAAGGCCTCGAAGACCGCCGCGACTCGCTATCGCGTGGCCGAGGTCGCGGCCGACATGAGCTTGCTCGAGCTGCGGCCCGAGACCGGACGCACCCACCAACTTCGCGTGCACGCCCAGGCGGCGGGCTTCCCGCTGCTCGGGGATCGAAGCTACGGCGGCCCGGCGCGGGTGGTGCTGCCGGACGGTCGCGTCATCAGCGTGCGGCGCGTGATGTTGCACTGCGCGGCGCTCTGTCTGCCCAACGTCGCCGAGGGCGGCATGCTTTGCCTCGAGGCGCCCGTGCCGGAGGATTTTCAGCGCGTCTGGTCCGCGCTCGGCGGCGCCGAGTCGGCGCTTCTCCTCAAGCCGGGGGCTGGGGCTCGGCCACGGCCGTGAGCTCGTGCAAGAGCGCGGCTTCGAGTTCTCCGGGGACCTGCTCGGGCGAGCTCGCCATCAGCTCGACCGAGCGCTGGTAGACGAAGAGGCGTCCCACCTCGATGTCGCTGCCCTCGCCGGAGATGGCGTCGGCGAAGACCGCCGTGCGCGGGTCCAGGCCGTCCGCCACCAGCTCGATGCCGGGCAGGTCGGCGCAGATCACTAGCGTGCCCTCGAGGCGCGCGGCCCAGGGCGCGGGCAGCGCCCGGATGGCCTCCTGCACGACGCGCTCGAAGGCTCGCGGAGGGTGCGTCCAGGCGGGCACGGGCGCGTTCGAGTCCAGTTCACGCGCGCGCACGAAGTGGAGAGTGGCGGCGTCCACGTCGCCCTCCGTGTCGGCGATGACGCCCAGGAAGTACTCGGCGTCGCCCGAGGCCACGCCGCGCGCGATGGCTCGGCGCAGGCGCGCTTGCGCCAGCTCGATGGACCCGACCTCGAAGAGCACGCGCCCGATCGCGAGCTCGAGCTCCGCGCTCTCCGGCTCGGAGGTGGTCAGGCTCTCGCACGCTTCGGCGGCCTCTTCGTGCCGTCCCATGCGGTTCAACGTCTCGATGCGCATCAGCAGCGCCTCGACCTGCTCCTCGCTCTCCTCCGTGATGGAGAGCAGGTCGTCCAGCAGCGCCAGCGCGCGCTCGGATTCGCCCATGGAGAGCAGCAGGTCGGCGTGGTTCAACAGCGCCTCCCCGAAGGTCGGATCGATGTCCAACGCCTTCTGGTAGTGCGCGGACGCGCGCTTCAGCGACCCCTCGGCGGCGAGCACGTAGCCCATCAGGTTGTGGGCCTCCGGAGAAGCGGGATCCAGCTCGAGGGTGCGCTCCGCGTCCTGGTGAGCGCCCGCGAAGTCGCCTTGCCAGACCTTCTCCCAGCCTTCGTCGAGAAAATCGCCGAGGCCGTCTGTCTCGTCCCAGTCTGCGCTGCCCATCTCGTCCTCCGCGGATCGGCGAAGGTAGTCCGCCCTGGGGGCCCGTCAAGCTCCCGGATGCTACGCTTGAACCATGCGTGGCCTGCTCTTGCTCCTGCTCCTCACCGGCTCCGGCTGCGCCGAGCTTACGTGGCCCTACGCGGGCACGGTCTCGGTGGGCACGACGGGGGAGGGCTGGCTCGCGCACGGGTTGCCGCTGCCCGACCACGGTCCCGGCTTCGTGCGCGGGCGGCCGGGCGAGGGCACGCGCTACGGCACGCCACGGTTGCTCGCCGCCCTCGAACACGCGGCCGCGCGGGTGGCCACGGACGTACCCGGCGGAGCACCTCTGGTCGTGGGCGATCTCTCGCGCGATCTGGGCGGTCGACACTTCCGCCACGCCAGCCACGAGAGCGGTCGAGACGCGGACGTGCTCTTCTACGCCATGGACGCCGCGGGCCGCAGCGCACGCGCGAGTGGCTTCCTGGCCTACGATCGCTTCGGCCTGGGCATGCCGCGCCAGGGCGAGGCGCCCGAGGAGCCGCGCTTCTTCGACGACGCGCGCAACTGGGCGCTGGTGCGCGCGCTGATCGAGGACGACGCGAGCGAGGTGGAGTGGATCTTCTGCGCGCGTGGCTTGAAGGCTCGCCTCCTGCGCTACGCCGCGCGCACGGGCGCGTCCCGCGAGCTGCTCTTTCGGGCCTCCTGGCTGTTGCAGCAGCCCAGCCACGGCGCACCCCATGACGACCACTTCCACGTCCGCGTCCGCTGCACCGACCGTGACCAGAGCCTCGGTTGCCGCGATCGCGGACCCGAATGGAGCTGGCTGCGGCAACAGGGCGCGGAGGACGCGGGGGAGTCGCTGGCGGACGACTTCCTGGTCAGCGCGCTGCTCGACGATGCTCCGCCCGTCGACGACGCGGGCCCCCATCGTGCCAGCGCGGACGTGGCCACGCCGAACACCTTGTAGCGCCGTACGGCGACTCGCTCAGCGGTCGATGAAGGGCGTCAAGAGCGCGCCCAGGTCGCGCGCGTCGGCCTCGACTCCAGAGCGGATGAAGAGTCCCGCCCCGTGGTCCACCGCGAAGGCGTCGAGCTCCACCTCGTCGGAGATGCCCCAGAGCACGACGGTGGCACCCTTGGGCAAGTCACCCGTCAGCATGAAGAGCGTCTCGAGCTGCACCGCCGGAACCAGGCAGTCGACCACGATCACGGGGGCGAGGTTCATGGCGACCGCCACGCACTCGAGCAGGTGCACGGCGTCGTGCACGACCTGGAGGGCAGCGCGCTCTCCCAGCCAGCGCGTGATCCCCGCCTCGCGCTCCTCGCCTCGGGTCGCGAGGATGACCATGGGCAGCGCGAGCTCGGGAGGCGTCGCCGTGGGTCGCTCGCTCGACGGCTCACGAGCGACGAGCTCGGGTGGAGGCACGGTCGAAGCTGGCGCGGGAGGCTTGGCCGTGGGGGACGGCGGCGTCGCCGACCAACGCAAGGGGCGCTCTTGCGGCTCGGGCGCCACCAGCTGCTGCTGACGAGTGCGGACACGGCTCCTGTCGTCCGCGTCAGGGAGCATCCGCACCATGGGCCTCAGGGCGTCCGTGATGGTCACGGCGACGTCGCTCCCCAGGCTCTCTCGCGCGGCCAGGGCCAGATCCCTCTCGACGAAGCGGCTCAGGCGCTCCCCGCCGTTGGGCACGGCGTCTTCGTGCGCCCAGTCCAGCGCCGTCTCGAGGATGCGGTCGCTCATCTCCGCGGAGGCAAACGCCTCGAGCGTCTCGAGGACGAAGC
>JAACVI010000293.1 GCA_009992505.1 Myxococcales bacterium | reverse complement strand
GCCGCGGCGCATCGCGGCGCGCATGGCGGCGCGGCGGGTGGCGGAGGAGCTGGGCGAGTCCGTGGGCGAGCGCGTGGGCTACGCCGTGCGCTTCGAGAAGAAGGCCGGTCCGAAGACGCGTCTGCTCTTCGTCACCGTGGGTGTGCTCCTGCGCCGGCTGATGGCGGAGCCGACGTTGCCGGGCGTGTCGGCTGTGGTGCTGGACGAGATCCACGAGCGCACGGCCGAACTCGACCTGTGCCTGGCGCTGCTGCGGCAGCTCACGGAGCAGACGCGCAAGGACCTGCTGCTCGTCGGCATGAGCGCCACGGTCGAAGCGCGCGCGCTGGCGGACTACCTCGCTTGCGAGGTTCACGAAGTCTCCGGTCGCGCCTATCCCATCGAGGTCGAGTACCTCGACAAGCCCGACACGCGGCATCTCGACGTGCAGGTGGCGTCGGCCGCGCGTCGCTTGCTGCGGCGCATCCCCGAGGGCGATCTCCTGGTCTTCTTGCCGGGCGCGGGCGAGATCCGTCGCGCGCTCGAGCGTCTGCAGGAATTGCCCGAAGCGGGGAGCCTGGATCTCCTGCCGCTGCACGGGAGCCTGCCCGTCGATCAGCAGGAGCGCGCCGTGCGCCGCTCGAACAAGCGCAAGGTCATCGTCTCGACCAACGTCGCCGAGACCTCGCTCACCATCCCCGGCGTGGTGGCCGTGATCGACTCCGGGCTCGCGCGCGTGGCCGGCACCTCGCCCCAGACCGGCATGCCGAGCCTGCTGCTGAGCAAGGTCAGTCAGGCTTCGGCGCGTCAGCGGGCAGGTCGCGCGGGACGCCTCGGTCCTGGCTTCGCGCTGCGCCTCTACACGCAGCACGACCACGACGCGCGTCCGCTGCATGACGAGCCCGAGATGCTGCGCGTGGACCTGACGGAGACGCTGCTTCGCCTCCACCTGCTCGGCCACGATCCGCACACCTTTGCGCTGCCGGCGGCGCCGCCCGCGCGCGCACTGGAGGCCGCGGAAGACTTGCTGCGTCGCTTGGGCGCGCTGCGTGAGGGCGAGATCACCGAGCTTGGGCGCCGACTGGCCGAGGTCCCCGCCCATCCCCGCGTCGCGCGCGTGATGCTCGAGGCGCAGGATCGCGGCGCCGGTTCACGCGGTGCGCTCTTGGCGGCGTTGATGGGCGAGCGCGAGATCCGGCGCGAGCTGCGAGGACACGCGCTTGGAGGGCAGCGTCGTCCCCACGGCCACGGCGTGGGCGCCTCGGACTTGCTCGCGCGTGTCGAGCGCTTCGAGGCGGCGGAGCTCGAGGGGCTGAACGCGCGCAGCATGCGCTCGCACGATCTCGAGCCGATGGCGACGAAGGCGGTGGCGCAGGCGCGGGACAGCTTCGCTCGCGCGATGCGCGTCGAGCGCGAGGCGGCGGCGTTCCTCGAGGACGAGGAAGAGGCGCTGCTCCTCGCCACCTTGGCCGGCTTCCCGGATCGGGTCGCCAAGCGCGCGACGGGACGCAGCTATCGCTTTGCGGCGGGGCGCTCGGGCGAGCTCGACGAGTCGAGCGTGGTCGAGGGCGCGGAGCTCCTGGTGGCGGTGGAGGTGCAGGCGCAGGGCAAGGGCGAGGCGCGCATCCACGCGGCCAGCACCATTCGGGCGGAGCATCTGCTCGAGCTCTTCCCCGACGACGTGGTCGAACGGCGCGAGCTGCGCTTCGACAGAGAACGCGAGACGGTGGAGGTGGTGAACGCCCTGGACTACGGCGCCCTCGTGCTCGACGAGAGCGTGCGTCGCGATGTCTCCGGCGAGGACGTCAGCCAGACGCTCGCGGACGCGGCGCGCGAGCACGGGCTCGAGAAGCTCTTCGACATGGACGCCATCGAGGCGTTGCGTCGTCGCGCGCGCTTCGCCTCGGAGTACGGAGACCCGCTCGCGCTGGCCGATCCCGAGCGGGTGGACGAGGCGCTGCTCGAGCTGTGTCAGGGCGTGCGCAGCTTCGCGGATCTGCGTGGGCGCTCCCTGCTCGCGGCGCTGAACAACCGCGTCTCTCAGGCGGAGCGCAAACGCCTCGACACCTGGGCGCCCGAGTTCGTGGCCATCCCGGGTCGTCCGCGCGTGCCCCTCGAGTACGGCGCGAGCGGCGTCCCCTCCATCGCCTCGCGCATGCAGGACTTCTTCGGTGCCGCCGAGGGCCCACGCCTCGCCGGGGGCAAGGTGCCGGTGGTGCTGCACCTGCTCGCCCCGAACGGACGAGACGTGCAGGTCACCACCGACCTCGCCGGCTTCTGGGAGAAGCACTACCCGGCGCTGCGACGTGAACTCTCACGGCGCTACGCGCGTCACGCATGGCCCGAGGATCCGCGCACGGCCCAGCCGTCGCGTCCCACGCCTCGTCGTCGACGCTCGTAGAGCGGTGTCAGTTGGTCGGGGGCGGGCCGTTGGGGTTGGGTCCGCCGCCAGCTTGATCCTGGAGGTCCGAGAGCGTGGGGACGTCGGCGGGCGTGGGATGGTTCCCGCGCATGATGGCTTGCACGCGCTCTTGCATCTCGGGCGTGAGCTGCGTGCGCGCGGCCTGGCACTCCTGCTGATGCTGCATGCCGTAGGAGATGACCATGCACTGCTGGATCTGGGGAGGCAGCTCGGCGCAGCCACGGAGGAAGTTGCTGCGATCGGGGCGGCGCGACGAATCGGCCTCGTGGCCCGTGGCCTTCTGCATGGCCTCGACCATGGCGATGATGCCGTTGTAGGCCTTCTCGCAGTCGGTATCGCCCGTGGCGTTCTGGCTCGCGGCGACGGCAGCGCCGAGGGCGCGGTTGATGCCGCCGAGATCCATCGGAGGACGACCGGGGGCGCCGGCCGCGCCGGGTGCGCCAGGCATGCCGGGCATCGCGCCCTGGGGCGTCGGGTTCGCCTGCTGAAGCGGCACGGTCGGGTTGCCTGCCTGCTGAGTGGTCGTCCCCTGGGTGGAGGCGGCGGGCGCGGCGGCGGCTGCGGGCGGCGCTTCGGTCTGGCCACAGGCCGAGAGCGCGAACACGAGAGACAGGAGGGTGGATGCGC
>JAACVI010000292.1 GCA_009992505.1 Myxococcales bacterium | reverse complement strand
GGCCGTGGTCTCGTACAGGTCGTAGCGGCCCGCGCACGTGCTGTTGAGAATCTCGCCCGTGGCCGGGTTCGCTTCACAGAAGCAGTAGGCGTCTGGGTTCGTGGTCTGACAATCCTGACGCGGGTACACGGGCAGGGGCTGACCGCGAAGGTCACGCACCGTGTTCATGAAGACCGTGTTCCACTCGCCGACGAGGTCCATGGCGGGCTGCACGAGATGGGCCGGCAGCTCCGGCGTCGCGTAGAAGACGATCGGACGGACGCGACGGTCCGTGTAGGGGATGGACGTGCGGTTGCCGCTGCTGTCCTGGGTGTACCACTCGCGCCAGATGTTGTGGCGGTTGATGGTGTAGTTGAGGAAGTCCGTGTAGCCGTAGGCGGGATCGTCGGCGCTGCTCATGCGGTCGACCGTGTCCCGCTCGTTGCGGAAGTAGCCGTGGCGCGCGAAGCGGCTGTCGTTCCAGTTCTGCGCCTCGTACTGACGGGTGTCGCTGACCTTCATGAAGGAGTTGCGCACGAAGATGGCGACGGTGGAGCAGATCGGGATGCCCGAGTAGGGCGAGAGACAGTAGTTGACGGGCTGACCGGTGAAGGGGTCGGGCACGATGCCGGGCGAGAGCAGCTCCTGGGTGACGAAGCTGATGTGGTAGAGATCGCCCTGGGCGTAGTCTTCGGCGTAGTCGCGCTCACCCTCGGGACAGTTCGTGTCGTCCACGCCGGTGCAGGTCATGAAGTCGAAGTGCGGCTGCCAGGAGTCGGGGAAATCGCTCTGCTGTTGGATGTAGAGGTCGGCGGGCTCGTGGCTGTACACGCCGAGCACCTCGTACAGGTTGGCGATCTGACCGTAGTAGCCGGGCAGCAGGTTCTTCGACCAGTCGACGCGCATGTAGTCGCGCTCGTACCAACGACGATCGCTGCTGTCCTCGATGATCGTGTTGACCTCTTCGTGAGTGGCCGGGTTGTACGCGCGGTGGATGTCGAACTGGCTGTCGATGGCGAAGGCCGCCACCGGGTGACCCAGAAACTCACCGGGAGTGACATTGCCTGGGTTCGCGCCCTCGAGCAGCTCGTAGTCGCGGTAGGCGTAGAGGGTGTCCTCGTCGATCACCCAACGAATGCGCGGGAAGGTGGTGTAGCCACCGCCCGCGAAGTCGGTCGCGCTGTCGCCCGGGTACGTGCCGAAGCCGGCGGCCTCGTAGTCCACGTCGATGACGGTCCGCGAGTAGTACCAAGAGCCTGTGAAGAGGCTCTTGTCCACGACGTTGACGCCGACTTGGTTGACCGCGGCCTGCTGCTTCGAACAGCCGATGGCCGTGAGAGCGAGCAGGGTCGTGAGGAGGACGAGCTTGAAAAAGTGCCGGTGCATACTGGAGGCCTCTACGCAGGAGAAGAAGGACCGAAAGGGATGAGGAGCGCCGTAGGACGCTCCGTTCGGGGTCTCGTGATCAAATGAATTCATGTGCTTCACCACCAGGCCTGGCCGTTGGCGGCTTGGGCGGTGCTGCCGTCGGCGCTGTCGGCCTGGGCGGTCGGGGTGTTGTCGTCGCCGACAGCGGTCGCGGCGGGAGTCTCGTTGGCGGCGGTGGTCGGCGCCTGGTGAACCTGGCTGTAGAGCGCGTCGAGACGCAGCGTCGCGGTCAGCGACACGCTGCTCTTCTCGTTCCAGAGGGGGTTCTCGAAGCGTGCGCCGTTCTCGTTCACGTTGAGCGCGAGGGTCGAGTAGCTGGCCTCGAGGCTCAGATAGCTCGCGAGGTCGTAACCGACGCCGAGGCTGAACACGGAGGCGTTGCGCCAGTGGGTCTGGTTGTCGCCGAGTGTCGTGTCCATGCTGGGCGCCGTGATCACTCCGGTGTCGGAGATGGCGACCTCGCCGAGGTTGTTACCGCGGGTCCAGACCCAGGTGATGCTCGTGCTGATGCTGAAGTCCTCGATGGGAACGACCACCAGAGCCAGGGTCGCGTTCAGGTAATCGCGGCCAGTCGTGGAGCCGCTGTTGCAGCCGCCGGTCGTCGGAGCGCCAGAGCCAGCGACCACCTCGCAGGGGTATGGGCTGCCGTTGGACGGGGTATTCAGGATGACAGGAATGTCGCGAACCGGATCGCGCTCGCCGAGCGCGGCGGTGTTGGAGGTCGCGAGCCAGTGCTTGTAGCCGAAGGTGCCGGCGAGCTGGATGCCTTCGAGCGCGTGGAAGGTGTGCACTGCGCTCAGGCCCAAGCCGGGAGCCACGATGCGCTTGGCCGCACGGCTGGCGAGGGACCAGGGCAGCTGCAGGCTGACCTTGGCGCCGAGGTGGACCAGGTCCGAGTGGAGAAGCGTGTAGCCGGCGTCGAGGATGCCGTCGGACCACAGCAGCTGGTGTTGGGTCGTCGAGCTGTCCGACTGGGTCATCTCGATTTCGAGATCCTGGCGGTAGCCCACGGAGATACCCGTGCTGCCGGCACCTACGCCGGCCTGCTGTGCGGCAGTGCTGGTGTCGCGCTCGCCGCCACCAAAGGTCCAGCGCGGACGCAGGGAGAAGCTCCACGTGTAGGTCGGGTTGTAGGTGAGGCGACGGCTACGCGAGAAAGTGTCGACGCTCATGCTCTGGTCCCAGAGGAAGAGCGCGCTCCAGGGCAGGCTCGACTCCTCGGCCTCATCGGCTGCGGTGTCGCTGTCCCCGTCATTGGTCTCGTCGGTCGTCGCCTCTTCGGCGTGACCCAAGCCCTCGGCGTCGGACGCTGCGAGGTCGTCCTGCATCTGCCCGAGACCCGCGGCGGTCTCGACCGCGGAGACCTCAGGCTCAGGCT
>JAACVI010000291.1 GCA_009992505.1 Myxococcales bacterium | reverse complement strand
ACACCCTGGAGGAGGGCGTGAAGCTCGAGAGCGGCGGCACGCTGCGAGTCGCGCTGCCCGACGACGCCGACCATCGCCCGGGATCGGATCACGGCGCCATGGATCGCGCGATCCTGCGCACGGCGCTGGACGAGAAGCGCAAGCACCCGGGGCGCACGGTCGTGTTCGTGACGATGGACACGAACCTGCGCATCCGCGCCGACGCCTTCGGCCTGCGCGCCGAGAACTACGAAGGCGGGCGCATCTCCATCGACGACCTCTACTCGGGCGTCTTCACGCTCGACGCACCCGCGAGCATGGTGGACTCGCTGGGTCGGCGGGAGACGGTCGACATCACGTCGCTGGGCGAGATCGAAGGGCTGCATCCGCAGGCGGGCATCGTGCTTCGAGATCGCGCGCAGCCGCGGCATACGGCGCTCGGTCGCTACCTGAGCGCGAGCGAGACCGTGCGACCGCTTCGCGTCGGCCGCGAGGGCGCGTGGAACGTGCGGCCGCGAAACCTCGAGCAGTACTTCGCGCTCGATCTCTTGCTCGATCCCGAGGTGCATCTGGTCACGCTCGTGGGCAAAGCGGGCACGGGAAAGACGCTGCTCGCCATCGCCGCCGGCATGCAGTCGGTGGTGGAGGACGGAAGCCACGCCAGGCTCTTGGTGTCCCGGCCGATCTTCCCCCTGGGTCGTGACGTCGGTTATCTGCCCGGCACCATCGAGGAGAAGCTCAACCCCTGGATGCAGCCCATCTTCGACAACCTCGAGTACATCTTCGGCACAGGGCGCAAGCGCGTCGGCGAATTCCGCGAGTACCACGAGCTGGTCGCGGCCGGGGTCATCCAGATCGAGCCGCTCACCTACATCCGTGGACGCTCGCTTCCGCATCAGTACCTGATCGTCGACGAGGCGCAGAACCTGACACCCCACGAGGTGAAGACGGTGATCACGCGCTGCGGCGCCGACACCAAGATCGTGCTGACGGGTGACCCCTACCAGATCGACAACCCCTACGTGGACGCCGCCAGCAACGGCCTGACGATCGTGGCCGAGCGTTTCCGCGAGGAGAACATCGGCGGGCACGTCACCTTGCTCAAGGGCGAGCGCAGTGAACTCGCGGAGCGCGCGACGGAGCTGCTCTGAGGAGGTCAAAGCGAAGGGCTGCACTGGACGCACTGCTCGCTCAGGTTCAGCAAGCCGCGCGCATCCTGCCGAGGCTCACTGCGCGGGCCAACACCGCGGAGCGTCTACGCCTCGCGCGCGCGCTGACGCGCGGGGAGCGGCTGACGCGCACGGAGGAGACGCAGCGCCCTGCGAGCATCCTGCCGGCCCTGCGTGCCCTGGACCACGCGCGGGAGATGGCCAAGGACATGCCCGGCGCGCCGCTCTACGCCGCGCGCATCGAGGAGCTCGAGTTGGAGCTGTCGCTGCTCGCGTCCGTCGGTGACCCCGGCGCCGTGCGACCGATCGCCGCGCGCTTGTACGGCAAGGGCGATCTGCCGGTGCCTCTGGGCGCGAGCCAGCGTCCTGTGCGCGACGTGGCGAGGCGCTTGCTGGCCGACGTCGCGCACGAACGCGAAGAGGAGGTGCTGCCGGCGGAGGCGGAGGAGGAGGAGGAAGCGGTGAGCGCCGCCGGGCTGATGCACGATGCGGCGCAGCACGCGCGCCTGGAGATCCAGGTGAAGATCGACGCGCGTCTGGTCTCGGATGCGGCGGCGGGTGAACGCACGGTCTACCTGGCGGACCGCCGCTTCGGTGCGCGCCAAGCGGCTCGGCTCGCGGTGCACGAGGTGCTCGGTCATCTGCTCTCGGGCGCCAACGGCCGCGCGCAACCACTGGGCGTGCTGGCCCTGGGCACGGCGGGCTCCTTCGCGGATCAGGAGGGCGTCGCGATCTACCTCGAGGAGGAGGCGGGTCTGCTCGACGGACACCGCGTGCGCACGCTGGCGGCGCGCGTGCTGGCCACCGACTCCATGCACGAAGGGGCCTCCTTCCACGAGACCGTTCGCATGCTGCACCGCGAGTATGGCTTCTCCGCCCTCGACGCCGTAGTCATGGGTCTGCGTGCCCACCGCGGGGGTGGTGTGGCGCGCGACGCGGTCTACCTCTCGGCCTGGCTCCGTGTGCGACACGCCATCGAGCACGGCGAGGCGACCAGCCTGGAGCTGCGCAACGGCAAGCTCACGCTGGTGGATCTACCCCTGATGCGCGAGCTCGCGCGCGACGGCCACTGGCGTCCGCCAGCCTTCCGAAGCCAACCGGGCTACTGCCCGTCCTTCGCTGGCGGCGTGGGGCCGAAGCGCTCCTCGAGCCTGCGCGCCACGACCTCCGGCACGAGCCCCGCGACATCGCCACCGAGCCGCCTAGCCTCCTTGACCAGGTTCGACGCCACGTAGAAGTACGCGTCGTTGGCCATGATGAAGACCGTCTCGATGTCCTCGTTGAGGTGGCGGTTCATGTTGGCCATCTGCAGCTCGTACTCGAAGTCCGCGACGGCCCTCAGACCGCGCAGCACGACCCTCGTCTGCTTGCGACGGCAGTAATCGACCAAGAGGCCTTCGAAGGAGTCCACCTCGACGCGCTTCGGATCGGCGCCGATCTCCTTCAGCGTCTCGCGGATCATGGCGATGCGCTCGTCCACGCTGAAGAGCGGATGCTTGCGCTCGTTGTCGAGCACGGCGACGACGATGGAGTCGAAGGCGACCAGGCCGCTCATCAAGATGCTGGCGTGGCCGTTGGTGATGGGATCGAACGAACCGGGATAGATGGCTCGGCTCATGGCACGGCTTTCC
>JAACVI010000290.1 GCA_009992505.1 Myxococcales bacterium | reverse complement strand
AGAGCGAGCGGGGCAGGGAGCGGACCGCTCCCGGCGCGAGATCGCCTTGCAGACAAAGTGCCTCATGCTCTAGTCGATGCTGGTGAATCACAGGCTCCCGCGGGTCTGGCGGCGCCTCGCGTTCGCGCGTTAGGGTGCTGCCATGAGCGACGAAGCGACCACCGACGACTCCGGGACCTGGACCATCGACGAGGGGCACCTGCTCGCCGCGCGGCGCGCCGTCGACGCCCACGCCTTGCGCACGCCGGTCGTGTCCACGCCCTCGCTCTCGCTGCGCCTCTGGCTCAAGCTCGAGAGCCAACAGCACACGGGCTCGTTCAAGCTGCGCGGCGCGCTGACGCGGCTCGCGAACCTGCAGCCTGACGAGCTCGGTCGGCCGCTGGTCGTCGCTTCGGCGGGCAATCACGGTCTGGGCATGGCCTACGCCGCCAAGCGCCTGGGCATGCCCCTGAAGGTCTGGGTTCCCTCGGGCGTGCCCGAGGTGAAGCGCGCGGGCATCGCCGCCCTGGGCGCCGAGGTGATGGTGTGCGACGACGCCTCCTACGATGGCACGGAGCGTCTGGCGCGCGCGGACGCGGAGGAGCGCGGCGGGCTCTTCGTCTCTCCCTTCGACGACCCCTGGGTCGCGGCTGGCAACGGCGGCAGCTTGGCGGAGGAGTTGTTCGAGCTCGCCTCCCTCTCGACGCTGGTCGTGCCGGTCGGAGGCGGCGGCCTGCTGGCCGGGATCCTGGCGGCCCGCACACGGAGAGGGCGCGAGGACGTGCGCGTCGTCGGCGTGCAGAGCGAGGCCTGTCCCGCCATGGCCGAGAGCCTGAAGCAGGGCGCGCCCATCCTCGAGATGCACGGGGACGCCACGCTGGCGGAGGGCCTCGAAGGCGGCGTCTCGGCGTCCACCTTCCGCTACGCACAGCAGGCCGCCGTGCCCGTGGAGCTGGTGACGGAGCGCGCCATCGCCGAGGCCATGCGCGACACGCGCACTCTGGGCTATCGCATGGAGGGCAGCGCGGCGGTCAGCGTCGCCTGGGCCCGGGAGCACGCCGCGAGCGAACCCAAGGAAGGCGCCGTCGTGGCCATCGTAACTGGCGGAAACGTCTAGTCTTCGGCTCCTCGTCGCGTAGTACATAAAAACGATGCGACAATTATTGAAATCTCCCTAAGTGCGCGTGACCACTTGACGAGTGACCTCCCAGTTTCCATCTTTGCTCCGAGGTTTTCATGGCCAAGACGTACGCAGACCTGCTGCTGGAGGTGAACGAGAGGGTGACGCAAGTCTCGCTCGAAGAGCTGCGCGCGCGCCAAGAGCGCGGCGAGAAGTTCGTGCTCGTCGACGTACGCGAGAAGGACGAGTGGCGCCAGGGGCACATCCCCGGCTCCATCCACATCCCCCGCGGCTTCCTCGAGATGCAGGCGGCGTCCCGACTGCCCGAGAAGGACGCGCGCATCGTGACCATCTGCGCGGCGGGCATCCGCTCGGCCTTCGCGGCCAAGGTGCTCGACGATCTCGGCTACACCAACGTCGAGACCGCGAACCCCGGCTTCGTGCAGTGGAAGGATCGCGGCTTCCCGGTCGAGACGCCCTTCGCCTTCACGGACGCACAGCTCGATCGCTACTCGCGCCATCTGCTCTTGCCCGAGGTGGGCGAGTCGGGTCAGCAGAAGCTGCTCGAGGGGCGCGTGCTCTTGCTGGGTGCGGGCGGCCTCGGATCTCCTGCGGCGCTCTATCTGGCGGCGGCGGGCGTGGGCAAGCTGGGCATCATCGACGCTGACACCGTGGACGCGAGCAACCTGCAGCGGCAGATCATCCACGGCCTCGACCGCGTGGGGCAGTCCAAGGTGAAGAGCGCGGCCCAGAGCATCGCCAACCTGAACCCCGACGTGGAGGTCATCACCTTCGACGAGCGCCTCGTCAGCACCAACGTCGATCGCGTCTTCGATCACGGCTGGGACGTGATCGTCGACGGTCTCGACAACTTCCCCACGCGCTACCTGGTCAACGACGCATCGGTCTTCAAGGGCATCCCCGTCGTGCACGGATCGATCTTCCGCTTCGACGGACAGGTCACGACCTTCTGGCCCGGCAAGGGACCGTGCTACCGCTGCCTCTATCCGGAGCCGCCGCCCGCGCACCTCGCACCCTCCTGCGCCGAGGCCGGCGTGCTCGGCGTCCTGCCCGGCATGATCGGCGTGGCTCAGGCCACCGAAGCCGTGAAGATCCTGCTCGGACAAGGCGAGCCGCTGGTGGGCCGCTTGCTCCAGTACGACTCGCTCAAGATGGAGTTCCGCACCTTCAAACTGCGGCGCAACACGCACTGCCCCGTGTGCGGCGACGAGCCGACCATCACCGAGTACATCGACTACCAGAACTTCTGCTCCAGGTAGCGTCTACTCCGTGAGAGCGGAGCTCTCGTAGGTGCCCGCAGCGATCTTCTCGACCCACGCGGTCGGTGCGTAAGCGTTCAGCCCGCGGCGGAAACTGGATCATCTCGATCACTTGCGAATCGACGATCGACAGCACCATCGAGATGTGATCAGGTGACGTCGTGGACGGCGTCGCGGAGGTCGAGCAGGTCAGGGCGGTTCTCGCCGCGCGCAACGCCGACCTCGCCGCGCGTGACGCCGACCTCGCCGCGCGCGATTCCGACCTCGCCGCGCGCGACGCCGAGCTGACGCTCGAGCGGACGCGGCGAGCCGAGCTCGAGGAGCAGGTCGCGAAGCTGACCGAGGCGGTGCGGGAGCTGCGCGAGCTGCTCGGCCGCAACTCGAGCAACTCGAGCAAACCGCCGTCGAG
>JAACVI010000289.1 GCA_009992505.1 Myxococcales bacterium | reverse complement strand
CGCGTGTCGGTCGCCCGCCCATGATCGAGCCGTCTCGGTTGCCCGTGTAGCGACGGTGTGTGATGGGCGTGGCGACGTCGACGAGATCGATGTGAGCTCGGAGCTCGGGGCTCAGCGCGGCCGCTACGCGATCGATCAGCACGTCGGCGTAGCCCTGCTTGAACTCGGCGTACTCGGGACCGCGCGCGTCGTTCGGCCCCGTCTTCCAGCGCTCGCCATAGGCGATGTTGGCGGTGGTGAGGAAGGTCAGCGTGCCCTTGCCCGCGGGCGCCAACGTCTTGTCGCGCGCGGAGGGCGCGAGGATGCTGATGGCCGACTTCGCGGGGTCCGTGCAGTTGTGTTCGGCGCGCGAGACGTCGTCGCGCGTGAGCATCACCAGCTCCTCGCCGAAGCCGAGCTGCTCGGCCGGGACGTCGAGCCCGATCGAGATCGTCACGGCGGACTCGTAGATGTCGGCCTCGCGAATCTTGCCCAGCAGGGACTCGTCGATCGCGCCCTTGGGCAGCATCTTCTCGTACAGCGTCTCGAGGTCGCTCGACGCGAGCACGTAGTCGCAGGCAATGGTGTGTCGTTGCTGTCGAGTTCCGACCAGCGCCTCGACCCCCGCGACCTTGCGAGCCGACACCAGCACTTTGTCCACGCGCGCGCGGTAAACGACGCGACCTCCGAAGCGCTCGCAGGACTCGGCCAGGAAGCGCGGGAGCATGCGGCTGCCGCCCTTGGGGGGCTGCTGATAGTCGCCGTGGTAGGCCCAGCCGACCGGCGTCAGACACGAGACCAGGCGCTCCTCGGAGCAGAAGATCTTCTTGAGCACGGGCGTCTTGAAGCGTTTGTCCAGGCCCGCCTCGGTCGACGAGCCCGCGTAGCGGCCGAAGGCGATGCCGATCTTCGCCATGCCCATGCCGGCGCGCGTGCGCTCGACGAGTGACATCGTCTCCGGGGAGCGCATGCGTCGCGCCAGGTCGGCGTAGGCGTCGCCCAGCATCCTCGCGGCCGCGAAGAAGTCGCGCACACCCGCCGCCTGCTCGGGGTGATCCGCCATCAGCTCGTCACGCAGCTCGTCCGGTTGGTTCGTGAGCAGGTAGTCGAAGCTGTCTCCACGGTAGCGACGGATACGGCGAAGCTGTGGCGTCTCGGGCGCGCCTGGGCCGACGAAGTCGAGGATGCGTCGCACGGTCCCGCCCGGACCGCAGAGGTTCAGCCAGTGGATGGCGCTGTCGAAGATGAACTCCTTGCGACGGAAGCCGGCGAGGTAACCGCCCGGTCGTGCGTCCATCTCGAGCACGCACACGCAGAGCCCCGCCTTGGCCAAGACCGTGGCCGCCGTCAGCCCACCCATGCCAGCGCCGATCACGACGACGTCGACGCGCTCGGGCGGAGGAGTAGGGGAGGCAGGCACGATGCCGGGACGATACGCCATTCATGCCCGCACGCCATGGTGTGGAAGCCGGCGGCTCGGTAGTCTCCATCCGTGACCACGACCACGACGTCCGGGTCCGCGCGGCCTTGGCGGGCGCTCTTGGCGACCTCGATGCTCGCCGGCTGCGGCGACCACCAGCCTCCCCTGCCCGAGGACACGTACGAGGCCGGGCTCTCCGTGCCGAACGTCACTCTCGACGCCTTCCGCTGTGACAGGAGTGAGGTCGCGTTCCCCTGCCCGGCGCGCTTCACGCTCACGCGCGTCCCAGGTCACACCGCACGCCACGCGAGCCCCGTGACGGTCGACGTGATCGCGCCGGGGGTACCCGCCGGAGATTGCACGCCGACGTCGTCGAGTGTCCGCGCACCCTGGGGCGTACCGACGGCGGACGAGCCGGCGGCGGTCCTGAGCGCGCGCTGCCGGGAACCCGAGGCGGCCGCCACGGCCTGGCTCGTGCTCGTGCGCACGGGTGGGGACGAAGCCGCGCTCTCCACCGGGCTGTGAAGCGCGCGTGCGAGCGTCACAGCACCGATGGCGGCACTACCGAGACGCCCTCGAGGGGCAGCCGCTGCCCGCGGGTCTGGTCGACCTCGACGCCTTCGAGGCCAACGTCGACGCGGTCGTCCTCGTGGCCGAGCCGCCGGACGGGGGCGCGCCCCGTCAGGTGCTGATGGAGCAGGGCATCGTCGACGGCTACATCTTGCCCAACATCGCCAACGCCTCAAGTCTGGCCATCCCGCTCGATCTGGCGGGCACGGAGCACGACACCGCGGACGATCCGCGCCTGGCGCATCAACGTCCCCTCGGCCCGCTCCTCCCTCTGGTCGGACGCGCGCCGATCGCGCTGCCCGCTTCCGGCAACGTCGCGACCGACGGTGGCGCCGTCACGGCCGTGGTCGTGCAGCAGGTCGAAGACGGCGTCGAGGACGGACACGAGGTGCTCTTCCAGACCGATGGACCCAAGCACCAGTACCAATGCTTCCTCGCGAGCTGGCTGCGCGGCACGCCCACAGTGCCCATCGACGCCGCGCGCGACGCGGCGTGTCCTCGAGCGCGAAGCGGTCTCAGCCGAAGGGGTGCGCCTCGTCGATCCAGGCGCGCAGGCGCTCCATGCCCTCGGCGTAGCTGACGCGCGGCGCGTAGCCGAGGTCGCGGCGTGCGGCGCTGATGTCGTAGAAGTGGTCCGTGCTCAGCGTGCTGACCAAGAAGCGCGTGAGGGGCGGCTCGCGCTCGATGCGCAGCGTGCTGTACACGGTCTCGAGCACGGCCGCGGCCAGCTTGGCGACGGGCGTGGACACGCGGCGCGTGATGGGCGGCAGACCCGCGGCGGCGAGCATGTCGTTCATGAACT
>JAACVI010000070.1 GCA_009992505.1 Myxococcales bacterium | reverse complement strand
ACGGCCCACTGTCTACAAGCTCGACTCCAGCTCGGCCCTACGCCCGCTTGCCCGTCGTCGGGTCCGGCGCGCGCGAGCGCTGCGCCCTACGGCGAACCGTCGCTACTTCTCGAGCAGCTGCTTGACCTGGGCGATCACCTGGGGCGCCTGGATCGGCTTGGTGATGTAGGCGTTCGCGCCGAGGGCCATGGCGCGCTGGCGGTCTTCCGCGGAGCCCTCGGTGGTGATGATAATGATCGGCACGTCTTTGTGCACTTCGTCGGAGCGGATGCGGCTCACGAGCTTCAGGCCGTCCATGATCGGCATGTTGATGTCGGTGATGATGAGATCGAAGCGTCGCTCGGCCAGCTTGCGCAAGCCATCGACGCCGTCCTCGGCCTCGGTGACGGACAGATGCTTGATGCGTGCGAGCGCAAACACCAATAGCTGCCGCATCATCGGCGAGTCTTCGACTACGAGGCAGGAATGCTCGGCCACTTCTGGTTCTCCTCTAACCCGTCTCGACGGCGCTGGGGATTCCGCGCAAGGCCTCGGTGGGAGACGCTACACGTTGATAGAGATTCGCCGCGATGAGCGCGGCACCCGCCTGCGCACCGAGGAGCTTGAAGAGTTCGAGGTCGACCTCGGCCCAATCGGACTTCTGCGGCAGGAGACGAAACACGCTGGCGACTCCGACGACGCGGCCGTCGGCCAGGAAGGGGATGATCGCGATCGGATCGTCCAAGGAACCCGGACGTTCGCCCGCGGGTTCACGGACCTTGGGCAAGCCCGTCAGGCAGGCGTCTCCCACGCGGTGGTTCTCCAGGTTCACCTCGCGGTGGTAATCCGCCGGCACCGCCTCGGAGGCCACGGGGACGGCGTGTGTGCGCTGTTCGTCGAGCACGTAGATCATGAAGGACGAGGCGCCCACGAGCTGCCCCAGCATGTCGTGCAGGTGCTGCACCACGCGCGGCACGGAGAGGCTCGTGTGCAGCTGATGACTCGCGACGTAGAGGTTCGCCAGATCCGAGACCTCTCGCTCGATCTCCTCGTGCCGGCCCTCTTCTTCGCGATGGGTCGCCTCGAGGTTGCGCGAGCGTTCGAGCAGCTCTCGGCGCTCCGTCTCGAGCCGCTCCACGGTCCGCAGCAGATCGCGGATGGCGTCGTCGCTGGCCACCTGCGACCGCAACTGCCCGACCTCTTCCCTCAGCTCCGCGATCTCGGCGCGCAGGTCGTCGTTCTCCTGCAGCAGCTCGTCGGTGTACTGCATGCCCTTGCGTACGAAGGTGCGCACGAAGCTCTGCCGTTCGCGCAGAGTGTCCGGGGGCACATCGCTGGCGCGCCGCTCCCGGCCCTCCGAGGAGTTCGGTCGATCGTCGTCGTCGGTGTGCTCGTGCTCAGTCATGCGCGGGGTCCCGGGGCTCGAAGGTAGCAGCGCTTGGGGTCGCTTTGAAGCAAGAGTTGCCTGGCCCTCATGTTCTTGGCTCCGGGGAGACCCAATCGGCAGCGAACTCGCACAGCGCGGGCAGGGCGAGGCTGCGTTCCACCGCGCCCACGCGCACGGCGGCTGCGGGCATGCCGTAGATGACGGCGGTCTCCGCGCTCTCGGCGACGACGCTGCCGCCGGCTGCCACGATCGCCTGCGCCCCCTCGGCTCCGTCGTCGCCCATCCCCGTCAGCACGAGACCGAGCACCCGATCGCCCATGGCCAGTGCGGCGCTGCGGAAGAGGCGGTCCACCGAGGGCACGTAGCGGTCCTCTTGCGGCTGGGAGAGCACCTCGAGGGCCAGCTCGGAGCCTCGCTTCACGACCTCCATGGAGTGACCGCCTGGGCACACGAACGCCTGTCCGCTGGTCAGGACCTCACCGCCCTCCGCTTCCCGCGTGTCCAGCGTGGTCAGGCGGTCGAGCCGTTGCGCGAAGGTACGCGTGAAGCGCGCGGGCATGTGCTGCGCCACGATCACCGCGGCGTCGCCGATGCTGTCGAAGCGCCGGAAGAGTTCGACCAGGGCCGTGGGTCCACCCGTGGATGCGCCCACGACCAGCAGGCGCCCGGGCGTCCGCCTCGTGGTGACGCCGCGTGGATCGGGGGTGCGGAAGGAGCCCGAGGCGCTGCGCCAATCGCGACGTGCGGGCGTGAGGCCGGCCGGCGCGAGCTGGCGCACCATGGCCACCTTGTCGGCCAGCTCCGTGGCGATGCTGTTCAGGTCGGTGGTGATCGTGCGCGTGGGCTTGGACACGAAGTCGATCGCACCGAGCTCCAAGGCTCGGAACACGTTCTCCTTGGTCGAGTAGCCCGAGACCACGATCACTGGCGTCGGTCGTCGCGCCATCAGAAGACGGAGGAAGGTGAACCCGTCCATGCGCGGCATCTCGAGGTCGAGCGTGATGAGATCCGGCGACAGCTCGTGCACCAAGCGCAGCGCCTCGTCGCCGTCGCTGGCTCGGCCCACGACCTCCACGTCGGCCAGCTGCTCCAGCAGATCGGAGAGCGTGCGCCGGTTGTAGGCGGAGTCGTCGACGACCAGTACGCGCAGGGCCTTCATCGCTCTTCCCTTCGCCGTCGCGGCAAGCTCGCACTCGGCCGACGATAGACCATGTCCGTGCTCAAGTGCAGGAGTTCGAAGCGAGTCGAGAGGTTCAGCAGCGACTCGCTGTGCCCGAGGAGCAGCGTCCCTCCGGGGAGCAGGCGCTCGTAGAAGCTCTCGATCACGCGACGCCGAGACTCTTCGTCGAAGTAGATGAGCACGTTGCGACAGAAGACGGTGTGAACGCGACCCACCACCGCGGCGCGATCCACGTCCAGCAGGTTGAGATGTCCGAAGTGGCACATGGCGCGGACGCGAGCGTTCACCTGCCGGCCGCGCGACGCCTCCTCGAAGTAGTGCAGATACTGCGGCGGCATGGCACGGAAGCTCGAGGGTCCGTAGATGCCCTCACGTGCGCGCTCGATCACGCGGCGCGAGATGTCACTGCCGATGATGCGAACGTCCCAATCGGCGAAGAGCCCCGAATCGTCGATCAGCATCGCCAGGGTGTAGGCCTCCTCCCCCGTGGAGCAGCCAGCGGACCAGATGGTGAGCCTGCGTTGCTCCCGCAGCGCCCGGTCGTTCGCCAGGCTCGGCAACACCTCGCCGACGAAGGCGCGCAGCTGGTAGTCCTCGCGGAAGAAGTAGGTCTCGTTGGTCGTGAGGATCTCGACCGCCCGCTCCATCTCGTCGGCTCCGCTGCGGTCGTAGCGCAGGTAGCGGTAGTAGGCGGCGAAGTCGGGCAAGGAGAGGGCTTCGAGCCTCTCTCGCAGGCGCCGCTGCATCAGAAAGCGCGTCGCGCTGCCCAGCTGGAGTCCGCAGAAGGCGTTGACCGCCTCGGCGATCAAGCGATGCTCCGCGCCGCCGAGTTCCGGTCCGGCATCGAGCAGGGGTCTCATCCGGTCGGGCTCCCGCCCTCTTGGCCCGCGCGCACGAGGCCATCCAGGGCAGCTTTCACCGTCTCGTCGGGTTCGTGCTCGAGCCTGTTCGAGAGCGCTTCGTGGGCTGCCGTGCCGCCCAGGCCAGCGAGGATCTGCGCGGCCGCAAGACGTACGTCCCAGGCTTCGTCGGCCAGGGCGTCCTGGGCCAACTCGCCGAGGTCGGGCGTACCCACCATGGCCAGCGCACGCAGCGCAGCCTTGCGTCGTTCCGCTTGGGCGTGCCCGAGGCCGGCGCGCGCCCGTCGTCCCAGCTCGGGCGCCTTCAGGCGGCCCAGCGCGAGCAGCGCCTCGACCGCCACGCTGACGTTCTCGTCCTCCGCGAGGGAGCCGAGCAGCGCGATGCTGGTCCGGTCCGCCCGATCGCGGATGCCCGCAGCCGCCGCGGCGCGAACGCTCGCGTCGGGAGAGGCGAGGGCTGCCGCGAGCTCTGCCGCGTCGTCGGCCGAGCCGCGCGTCGACTGGGCGCCCATGGAGCGAGCCGCGGCCGTCTGCACGCCTCGGTCCACGTCCATGAGTGCGAGCCTGACGTCCAAGCTCCGGGTCCCGTGATCGAGCGCGCCCAAGGCCTCGATGGCGGCTCGACGCGCCCGTGGATCCGTCGCCGTGACGCCGGTCGCGAGCAGCGCCTGCGCCCGTTCGACCGGGAGCGTCGCCGCGACGCGGGCCATCGCCGCACCGAAGCTACCCTCGAGGGTGGCGCCTTCGAGCGCTTGCACCACGGTCGCGGGCGAGCGCTCGCCGAGGTGGGCGAGGCTGACGGCGCAGGCGCGCGCCAAGAGCTCGTCGCCGCGCCGCGCCGCCTGCACCAGACGCGCCGCGTCTTCGTCCTGCGCCCAGACGCCGAGCCCCCGGGCCGCCGCCTCCGCACGCCGAAGGTCCTCGGATTCGAGCGCCCTCCTCAGCGTCGCGCGCAGATCGGGGAGCAGCGCGGGTTCCTCCGCCAGCTCCGCGGCCAGCTCGAGCGCGATGCCCGCGCTTCGTCCGAACTCCTGTTCGCTGAGCACCAGCAGACGACGCACGCACGGGCTACCCCAGTCGCGCAAGGGCGCCAGAGCCTCGGCGTCCAGGAGCCCATCGGCGGCCATCTGGCTGACCGCACCGAGCGCCTCAGCCTCCCGAGCCCAGATCGCGATGCGCGCCGCCGCCGCGCGCACGGCCTCCTCGTCGCTGGCGAGCAGGTGCAGCAACCCCTCGCGCTCCGGGGCGCCGAGCTCCGCGGCCACTTGAATCACCGCCATCTCGGAGTCCACGTTCGCGCCCAGCAAGTTCCACAGGGCGCAGACCGAGGCTCCCGCGAGGTGGCTGGAGGCGTCGCCCAGAGCCGCGCCCAGCGCCTCCGCCGCGCGCGGATCCCCACAACGTCCGAGCAGGGGCAGCGCCCCGCGACGCAGCAAGCGATCGGCGAGCAGGGGCGCCAGCGTGTTGTAGGGCAGGCGCGCGCGCAGACGCTCCAGGCCGTCAAGGGCGGCCATCGCTTCGAAGGGGTCGTGGCCCCGGAGGCGCTCGGCCAGGGCACGCTCGGCTTCGGGGCCTCCGACTCGCGAGAGCGCTTCGATGCTCGCCGCTCGCGTGTTGGGGTCCTCCGAGTCGAGGGCGCGCAGCAGCGTCGGCAGCGCGCGGGCGTCGCCGCCTTCGCCCAATGCATCCAGGATGAACTTGCGCGCGCTCGGCACGACCTCGTCGTAGGCCGACACCAGTGGCTCGAGGGCGCGCTCGCCGACGCGTCCGAGCACCTCCAGAGCGGCGTTGCGCAGGCCGACGTTCTCGCCCTGGACGACCGCGCGCAGCAACACCACGCCCAGGGGCGCGAGCCCCGCGTCTCCGGCTTCGATCATCTCCAGGGCCGCAGCACACGCTTGCTTGCGGATGCGCCACGAGGGATCTGCCAGGTCGGCAGCGACGTCTTCGACCAGCCTCCCGGTCACATCCCCTCCGGTAGCGTCGCGAGGCTGCCCGCGCCCGCTGTCATGCGAGGCACGTCGATCACGTACACCAGCCCGCCCTCGCGCCCGAACACGGCGGAGAGACCGCGTGCCCGATCGCCCAGGCCCAGCTCGGGGATCGCGCGCTCCGCGCCTTCGGCCGGACCGAAGACTTCCGTCACGCCGTCCACGACCAGCCCGACCGGACCCTTGTTGCCCATGACCAGGATCCACTTCGTTCGCCGCGTGGGGGGAGTCTTCGGAAGGCCGAGTCGCGAGCGCAGATCGACGATGGGGATCGCCTCCCCGCGGTGGTCGGCCAGGCCCAGCACGGCCACGGGGGCGTGCGGCAAGGGGACGATGGGCAGCGGGTTGATGATCTCGCGTACGCTCTCGATGGCGACGGCGTAGTGCACGGCGTCCACCATGAAGCCCACCAGGCTCCTGCCGCTCTTGGCTCGCCTGCGGCTTGCCCGACTCAAACCACCCTCCGGAGCAGCGCGGCCGGATCGAGCAGGATCAAGAGCTCCTCGGTCGACGTCGCGTCTCGTTCCGCCATGCGCCGCGCGCCGGGACGACCGATGCCCACGACGTAGTCGGCGAGCTCTCCCGAGACCATGTTCGACAGCTCGACCTCGTCAGGGTTGAGGCGATGCACCTGCTGCACGGCGTCGACGAGCAGGCCCAGCAGCTCGACCCCCGAGTCCACCAGGAGCACGCGCGCCCGCGCCGAGGCGGGCTCGTGCGCGAGGTGCAGCCGCAGCCGGAGGTCCAGCACGGTCGTGATGCGTCCGCGCACCGAGATGATGCCGAGCACGTCCGCCGGAGCGCGCGGCACCGGGGTGATGGGCGGCGTCTTCAAGATCTCGTGGATGCTCTCCAAGGGCAGAGCGTAGGTCTCGTCGGCGAGCGTGAAGGAGAGCACGTCGCGCACGCTCTGAGGCGCGTTCTCGGGCTCGATCTCCGCGGGCATGCTGGAGCGGCTACGTACGAGTTGGTCCGTCATCGCGCTGCACCCAAGGCCCACCCCACGTCAGTCATGCCGCACCCCCTCGGCCAGTCGCGCATCGCCAGCGCGCCGCCACTCCGTCGTCGCCAGCAGCTCTT
Organism: Myxococcales bacterium; assembly: GCA_009992505.1. GTDB lineage: Bacteria > Myxococcota_A > Polyangia > Polyangiales > Houyiibacteriaceae > JAADHO01. Next base: position 6,618 of record JAACVI010000070.1, on the reverse strand, counting down.
CCAGCAGCCCGGCCGCGTCCAGCACCAGGGCCACGCGCTCGTCGCCGAGATCGGTCGCCCCCGAGAAGCCCGGCACGCGGGAGAGGCTGCGCCCCAGCGCCTTGATCACGATGTCCTGCTGGCCTTCGAGTTCGTCCACGACCAGCCCCAGGCGGCGGTTCGCGAGTGCCGTGACGACCACGAAGGAGCGCTTCTTCCGGTTGGGCGTGCCCAAGCCGAAGAGCTCGTCGAGTCGGCACAAGGGCAGGGTGGTGTCCCGCACGGTGACCACCTCGCGGCCCTCCACCGTGCGCACCATCGTCGGCACGAGCAGGATGGCCTCCTGCACCGCCGTGATCGGGATGGCGAAGGGTCGACCCGCGACCCGCACCAGAAGGGCGCTGATGATCGCGAGCGTGACCGGCAGCGTGATCGTCAGCTTCGTGCCGCTGCCGTGCTCGCTGTGGATGTCGATGATGCCGCCGAGACGCGAGATGTTCGTCTTCACGACGTCCATGCCGACGCCGCGTCCCGAGATGTCGGTGATGGCCGAGCGCGTGGTGAAGCCCGGTAGGAAGATCAGCGCCAAGACCTCCTCGTTCGTCAGCTCCTCGGCCTCCGCGTGCGACATCAGGCCGCGCCGAACCGCCGTCTCGACCAAGCGCTCGATGCTCATGCCCGCGCCGTCGTCCTCGATCTCGATCACCACGTGACTGCCCTTGGGATAGGCGTTCAAGGCCAGGGTTCCGAGCGCCGGCTTGCCTCCGAGTTCGCGCATCTTCGGGGACTCGATGCCGTGATCGATGGCGTTGCGGATGATGTGCATCAGCGGGTCGGAGAGCTCTTCGACGATCAGCTTGTCGACCTCGGTCTCGGCCCCCGTCACCACGAGCTGCACTTCCTTCTCGTGCTCTCGGGCGACCTGCCGAATGATGCGCGCGAGCTTGTCGAAGACTTGCCCGAGGGGAACCATGCGCACGTCGAGGATGCCGTCCTGCAGCTCCGAGAGGTGTCGCTCGAAGGTTCGACCCACGCGATGAAGCTCGCGCGTGATCTCGCGCTCGTCCGCGTGCTGCCGCAGCTTCTCGCGCAGGTTGCCCAGCGCCGAGCGCACGAGCGCCAGCTCGCCGACCACGTTCATCAGATGGTCGAGCTTGCGAATGTCCACGCGCACCGTGCTCGCGACCGAGCGCAGCGAGAGCGGGTCTCCCGGTGCGTCCTTGGCCAGCGGAGCGGCGTCCTCCTCGTCCATGGGACCGGGTGCGGAGGTCGGAGCGTGGGGGCGCTCGGAGGCGATCGGAGGGCCGGGTGGCGGCGCGGAGGTGGGACGCGAGGGGACGGACGCGACTGCAGGGATCGAAGGCGCAGGGGGCAGCTGGCTCGGGGCCGTCGTGTGGCGCCGCACCTCGCTGAGCTGCTCGCCCTGGCTTCCCAGCGCGGAGCGTAGCTCGCCCAGGCTCGCGCGGCTGGCCAACAGGACCTCGAGATCGATGTCCTCGCCGCCTCCGCCGCCCATGCTCGGCAGGTAGGTGATGATCTCCGCGAGGGGCTTGGCCCGCGTCTTGAGTTCTTCGAGGGAAGAGTCGATGGTGGCCAGGGAGAAACGCACCAGCAGCCGGAAGAGCGTGACGCCCTGCTCGATGTTGGTGCGAAGCCGATGCTCCTCGTACTCCGTCAGCACCGAGAGCACGGAGCTGTCGAGGGCGTAGTCCTCGAGCGTCTCGCGCGCCAAGGGCGCCGGAGCTTGCACCAGGTCGATGGCGGCGGCGTAGGCCTCGAGGTCGACGGGCGGGCCGTCCGGATCCTCTGTCAGCAGGCGCTGGAAGTTCTCGACGCCCTCGAAGAGCACGTCGAGCACGTTCTGGGTCAGGGAGACTCGCCCGAGGCGAAGATCGTCGAGCAGATCCTCGAGCGCGTGCGTGACGGCGCCGAGCTGGTGATAGCCGAACATGCCGGCGATCCCCTTGAGCGTGTGCACGCCGCGGAAGACCTCGTTGATCAGGTCCGGATCGTCGCGTCCCTCCTTGTCTGCTTGATCCAGGAGCAGGAGATCGCGTGAGAGTCCCTCGATGATCTCCTGCGCCTCGGCCAGAAACTCTTCGCGAGCGTCGCCTTCGCTCATCGCGCCGTGTCCTCGCCGTTCCCTGGCGTGCCGCGGTTGTTCAGGGCGAAGCGCAGAGCCTCGACCAGCTCATCTACGCCGAAGGGCTTCTGCAAGAAGGTGTTGGCGCCCAGGGCGAGGCCGCGCTCTCGATCCTTGGCCGAGGACTCCGTGCTGATCAGCACCACCGGCGTGTCCCGGTGAGCGTCGGCCGAGCGCATGAAGGAGAGCAGCTCCAGGCCGTTCACGTCGGGCATGTTGATGTCGACGATCACCACGTCGTACTGCCCGCGCGGCAGCAGGCGCAGGGCCTCGAAGCCGTTGCTCGCCTCGAACACCTCCGCGTGCTCGGCTTCTTCGAGCGAGGCGCGAACGAAGGCGCGCATGGCGCTGCTGTCTTCGACGACGAGGATCTTCATGGAGGGCTACTCCATCCTAACCCGCTCGCGCTCAGGAACGAAGCCCGGACTGCCGCCGCGCTCACGGCGCGAGCTTTCTTCAGTGCCCGAAGGAGCGGGATTCGGGCTCCACGCCCGCGCTGCACGTCGGACACGGGCATAGACGGCGGAGGAAGCGGAAGGAGTAGATGCCCGTGGTGTGGTCGTCGGCCCAGCCCAGGCGCACGGCGTAGTTCCCGACCTCCTCGACCTCGCTGAGCTCCAGGGAGCCGCCCTCGCGGAAGCGAATGGCCCCTTGGTGCCCTTGGCATTGCGCGCAAGGGCAGAAGCCGCGCAGCAGGCGATGGGGATAGATGGAGGTGTGGCCGTCGTGCCAGTCGATCTCCATCTGACGTGCGCCCATGGGTGCACGCAGTGTCAGGGGGCGAGGAAGGCTCTCGGGCTCGGGGGGCTTCTCGGAGGGGGGCATCGTGTCCTCTCTGGGGCGCCGTGCGGGGCGCGGCAAGTCGCTCAATCCGTGGGGTCGACGGGCAGCTCGAGCGAGAGGTGCTGCGCGGCCAGCCCGGTCAGGGCACGGCGTGTCTCCACTCGGGCGCGCTCGCTGGGCGGCTCCGCGTCCAGGAACGAGCCCTCGCCCACGCGCTCGATCCACGCGCGCGCCTCGCCCGAGAGGTAGACGTCGGCTCCGCCGCAGCGGCGGCAGCGAATGCGTCCACTCGCGAGGTCGAGCAGCACGGCCCGCGTCGGTGGCGCCTCCCGGTCGCAGCGCCCACAGCGTTCGAGGTCAGGGGAGAGGCCCGCCAGGGCGAGCAGCCGGAACTGGAAGGCCAGGAGGTGCCAGTTGGTCGAGCCATGGGCGTCGAAGTGCTCGAAGAGCCCCAGGGTGTCCGCGAAGGCCTGCTCGGCGGGCTCTTCGGCGGGCAGCACCATGCGCACGGTCTTGAGCGCCGCCCCCGCGCGCCGCAGGCAGTCCAAAGAGCGCGACAGCCCGGCGAAGTGTTGCTTCACCTCAGCGCTCGCCAGGCGAAAGAGCTCGCCCCGCGTCTCGCCCAGCTCGACCTGCAGCAGAGCGCAGGGTTCGAGGGCGCCGCCGAAGCGCTTGCGGCTGTTTCGGGCGCCGCGCGCCAGCGCCGAGATCGGACCGTGGTCACGGCTCAGCAGCGTGACGATGCGGTCCGAGTCGCGATAGTCGACCGCACGGAGCAGCAGGGCCTCGGTGAACTGCGTCGGCCGCGCCACCGCGCTCTAGGCTCGAAGGAGCTCCGCCGAGACGACCAAGGTCGCCTTCGAGAGCTCGACCGGCGCGTCGAGCCTTCGAGGTCTGAGCACCACGGACAGCGCCAGCGTGAAGAGCAGGAGCAAGATCACGAGGGCGACGGCCAAGCCCACTCGCCGGCCGCGCTCGGAGGTGTTGACCGAGCCGAGGGGCGCGGGCGTCATGTTCGGCGAGACGACGCCACCGCGGGCCGCGAGGATCCGTTCGGGGTCGAGATCGAGGGCGCGTGCATAGGAGCGCAGGAAGCCTCGCACGAAGACCTCTCCGGGGAGCGCCTCGAGCTCTCCGGCTTCGAGCCTGCGCAGGCTCGAGAGTGGGATGCGCGTGACCTGGGCCACCTCCTCGAGGGAGATCTGCCGGATTTCGCGCTCCGCCTTCAGCATCGCTCCTACCGTCGGCATCAGTTGCTCTCCTCGAGAAAGTGCTGGCAGGACTGGCCGGCCGCGCTGCGAGCGCCCAGCTCGACACAATGTTCGAAGTCCGAGAGCGCCTCTTCGCGCCGGCCCAGCCGTGCGCGCACTTCGCCGCGCAGAGCGTACGCCTCTTGGTAGCTCTCGGTACAGCTGGGGTCCGCTTCGATCGCCTGCGTCAGCACGCGGTCGGCGTCGTCCAGGCGCTCCTGCCCGAGATAGACTTGGCCCATGCGAAAATAGCCCACGCAGAAGCGGGGCTGCATGCGCACGGCTTGCTCCAGGGCGCGCAGCGCCGCCGGGTCGTGCTCGAGGCAGATCTGCGCGAGCGCCAGGTTGCCCCACGCCAGGTGCGGGGCGCGGTTCAGTTCGTCCATGGCGGAGGCGCGCAGGGGTTCGATGGCGTCTTGGCAGCGGTCCAGAGTGACCAAAGAGAGGCCCCAGATGTTCCGGGCTTCCGCCAGGGTCGCGCCTTCGCGGTTCGCGGTGATCAACAGCTCGACGCCGCGGCGCAGGTGGGCTTCGGCCGAGGCTGCGTCGTGGCGCTCCATCTGGATATAGCCCATCAGGAGTTCCGCTTCCGCGTTCTCGGGGTCGAGCTCCATGGCTCGGCGCAGCCGCTCGATGGCCGCGGGGACACTGCCCTCCTGTCGCAAAGTGGCCGCCAACTGGAATTCCCGTCTGGAACGCTCGACGTCCTCTGGAGTGGCACCTGCCCCTCCACATGAGGGGACTACGGTCGAGAGGAGTGCTGTGAGGGATACGAGAGAGCCGAAGCGAAGGATCCGCGATCTACCCAACGCGTGAAGGTCGGTCAAGGGGTCGGCCTCGTTCGGGGACCTGGCCTCGGTCATGCGTTCGGCTCCAGGAGCGGCGCTCGACAGGGCGATCGTCGGTCCGCCGACACCCTCGGCGACCTGGATTCCCGCGGAAATCGAGCGCTCGGGGTCATGACAGCCCACCGCGCACCTCTTCCTTCTTTCCCAAGAGCTCGTAGAGCTGTTGGAGGGCGCCGAGGTCCGGGAGCACGATCCGCTCCTCGATGATGCGGAGATAGCCCCCGTCGCGTAGCTGCTGCACCGCACGCTTCACCGTGTCGACGTCCAGCCCCACCCGACTCGAGAGCTCCAGGGGGGAGAGCTCGACGATGGTCTCGCCCGTCGGGCCCTTCTGCTCGGAGGCCAGCCTGAGCAGCGTGTTCACGACCCTGGAGGGGTGGTCCCGCAGCATGGCGTTCTCGAGCTGCTCCTCGGCGTCCCGCAGGCGTCGGACGAGCTGGGAGACGAGGCGCGTGGCGACCGCCGAGTTGCCCGCGATCAGATCGCCGAAGGTCTTGCGATCCAGCGCCAGGGCGCTGACCTCGGTCAGGGCGACGGCGGCCGCCGAGCGTCGCGCGTCGCCCAACAGAGCCGCCTCGCCGAAGAGATCGCCCGCGTGCAGCACGGTGAGGCTGCGCTCCGCGGAGCGGATGTGCTTGACCAGGCGGACGCGCCCCTGCTGGATCAGAAAGCAGAGTTCGGCCGGTTCGCCTTCGGCGAAGATCGTCGCTCCCGCTTCGAAGCTGCGACCGAAGCGTTCGAAGAGCTTCGCGCGTTCGCTATCGCCGACATCCTGCATGCGATTGGCTTGTTACAGCGTGCGGGCCGTAGCGGCAACCATCCCCCTCCACTTCGGCAGCATCGCTTGCTACACGCCAACCCGACGTGACGCCCGACCGCTGACCGAAACGGGTCCTCAGGCCAGATGACAGGACACGAGGTGGCCGTCCTCGATTGCGTCGAGGGTGGGCGCCTCGCGATCGCACAGGCCCTTCTCCGCGATGGGACAGCGCGGATGAAAGGTGCAGCCCGTCGGTGGGTCCAGGGGGCTCGGCACGTCTCCCTCGAGCAGGATGCGCTCGCGCCGCAGCTTGGGATCGGTAATGGGAACCGCGCTGAGCAGGGCCTTGGTGTAGGGATGGCGCGGCGCTTCGTAGATCTGCTTCGCGGGTGCCAACTCGACCACGCGCCCGAGATACATCACGGCCACGCGGTGGCTGATGTACTCGACCACCGTCAGGTCGTGCGCGATGAAGAGGTAGCTCAGATCGAACTCGTCCTGCAGATCCATCAGCAGGTTCACGATCTGCGCCTGCACCGACACGTCGAGCGCGCTGATGGGCTCGTCGGCGACGATGAAGCGAGGATCGACCGCCAGGGCGCGCGCGATGCCGATGCGCTGGCGCTGACCGCCGGAGAACTCGTGGGGATAGCGGCGCATGTGCTCGCGTCGCAGGCCGACGCGCTCGAGCAGATCGCCGACGCGATCCTCTTCCTCCGAGGACGCGAGCTTGGCCTGTCGCTGGCGCAGCGCCTCCGCCACCGTCGCGCGCACGGTCATGCGCGGATTCAACGAGCCGTAGGGATCCTGGAAGATGATCTGCATCTTGTGACGCAGGGGGCGCATGGCGGCGTT
>JAACVI010000288.1 GCA_009992505.1 Myxococcales bacterium | reverse complement strand
GACGTGGCGTCGCTCGGTCACGTAGTCCACATGGGCCACGGTCACGTCGTGGGGGCCGGGCTGCAGGTGGGCGGTCACGGGCAGCTGGCCGATGGGGCGGTGGTCGATCACCACCGACGCGCCCGCGGGCGAACCCTCGACGCGCATCGGGACGCCCGCGCGACTGCGAAACATGTGCATCGCGCGGTCGAGCATGCGGGCCGCGAGCGCTTGGTCGGTCTCGCCCGAGATCACGCGCTCGGTGATGTTCACGGGGCCGTGCCCGTCATCCAGAGTCAGCACGACCTGCGGCGGCTCGCGGTCGAGCCACGCGCCCAGGCCCACGAGGAGCTGGGCGTGGGCTTCGACCAGGCGGCGCTCGAGACAGCCGCCCGAGATGCACGTGTCGGACGCGAGCGGCCGACCGGGCTCGGGCTCGGGTTCGCGTTGCACGACCACCTCGAGCTGTCGGGACTCGAGCGCTTGCTGGAACGCCTGCTCGAGGCGGCGGGCGCTCTGGGGCACATCGGACGCGACCACGAGCAGCAGCACGCGCTGCACGCCTTCCGGGGTCTGGGCGCTGGCGCGACCGTGACCGAGCAGGCTCGCGGCGAGCAGGAGCAGGAGCAGGAGCAGAGCGATCGGATGTCGGAGTGAGAGGGTCATCACGGGACTCGGGTCAGAAGCTCGAGGAGAAGTGGAAGCGCAGACCGCCGCGCGTGGGCACGAGAGCGAGGGCGGCGTCGCTGGGCGCGCCTGTGGGATAGAGCACGCCCAGGAGGCCGGCGCCGAGCAGGGGGGCGCCGAGGCTGCCGAGGAGCAGCGCGAGATCGACTCCCTGATCGCGATCGATGCAGCGCTGACGATCGGTGGCCAGGCCCGCGCAGGCGGGGCGGCGGGCGACCTCGAAGACGCTGGCGGCCACCAGGCCTGCCCCCGCGGCCAGCAGCGGGATGCTCAGCGCGAACGACTCGCGGCGCTGCGGCGTGAGCAGAGCGGCCGCGCCGAGCCCGAACACGGCGCCGACGACCGAGGCCGCGCGCAAGGGCAGTCGGTGGTCCGTCCAGCGGTTCACGCGCAGGAGATAGTCCGGATCCGTGAATTCAGCCAGGGCGAGCTGGTCCCCGCGGTTGCTGCGGACGCTGCGCTGCTGGATGGCCAAAGCGTAGGCGCCGATGGCGAGGCCAGTGGCGGCGAGGCCGGAGATCAAGCGCCAGTGCGGCAGACTCGACACGCCACGCGAACGGCGTGGGTCCGAACCCTGCTGCCCCGCGGCCAGGTGGGCCTGAGCCGGCAGGCCCTCTAGATGTGCCAGAGTGGTCCGCAGCGTCGCGTCGGTCGCGTCCGCAGGGACGCTCTCTTCAGCGCTCGGCCTCGCCGGTGGCAGGTTGCCGGTGGCAGGGATGACGAGGCGCTCGAGGCGCAGCGCGCCGCGCTCGACGATGGCCAGCACCACTTCGGGAGCGCCCACGGCGCGGGCGATCCGAGCCGCGTCCGCGAGCCGATAGCGATCGCGCGAGGCCGCGTCGGGGTAGACGAGCGCCGGGAAGGGGCGACTGCGAAGCACGCTGTCGAAGCGGGTGTCGACGCGCAGCGTGTGGCTGCCCGGACCGAGCGAGACGCCATGGACGCGGCCGCGCTCACGCGCATCGCACTCGACCTGAACCCGGTAGTCTCCTTCGGGCAGGTCATCGAGACGGTAGGGGCTGTGACCGACGGCGACGCCATTCAGGCGCACGGTGCAGCCGCTCGGGTTGGAGCGTACGACGAGCGAACCGTGACCGGCCTCATCGATCAGCGCGTCCGCGTGTGTCAGCGCTCGGCGCACCTCGGGCGGGTGGAACATGGTCGTCGGTTCGGCGAAGGGGACGAGGCGCCGGCACTCGCGCGCTTGCTGCTCGGCGCGGGTGAAGGCGTGCGTCTCCACGTAGGCGCGGACCACGAAGAGGCAGGTGTCGAGCACCTGCCGGGCGCGATCGGTCTCGCGGTTCAGCTCCTCGACGGCGCGCTCGCTCATCTGCTGCACGGCCAGCAGGGAGTCCCGCGCGCTGTTGTAGTCACCCATGGCGAGCTGATGAACGGCCTCCTGGCTGGTCGCCGTCCACTGGGCGATCTCCTCGGACGTGACCCGCACCGGCGGTACCGATTCGTGCTCTTCGAGGGCGGCGGCGCTGTCATGTGCGGCGAGGAAGGGCAGCGCCCAACGGAGCCGCCTCAGCAGCGGCGCCTCGGCCAGGATGGGGTTGCCCTCCTCGTCCGTCTCGGCGGCGAGCACCAGACCCCGTTCGCCAGCGGTGGAGAGCACGACGGGCAGCAGGAAGGGGCCGTCTGGAGAGCTGGGCGCGACTGGCTCCTCCCCGGTGGGCGCCGCGACGGGGCCGTCAGCGGTCGCTGACGTTGGTGGCGCGGGGGCTGGACCTGCCTGCGCACGCACCGAGGCCGTGGCTGCGAGCGACAGCGTGAGGGTGAGGAGGAAGAGCGTTCGGATCATGAGAGTCTCGGGCATGACGGCGTAGCTTCAGTGACACTCTTGGGTGCGTATCTCGGTGGGCCTGCGCGTCGACGCAGCGGCGGCATTACCACTGGCCTCGAGAGCACGCGAACAAAAGAGACGAGACCGAATGGTGAGTGTTTTGCAGAAGCTCGCATGGTGAGCGATCGGTGGACGGTGATGCCGAACGACGCGCCAGGCTCGGTACTTGCACCGTGCTGGTCTGATCGGACCGAGGTCGCGCGAGTTTCCCCTCATCTTGCCCGGACCCGAAACGCGGGCCCAAAGTGGCGCATTTGGACGAGTGTCGCAAGCGTCGACTGAACATGGCCAGCGTTTGGTCGCGGCGGG
>JAACVI010000287.1 GCA_009992505.1 Myxococcales bacterium | reverse complement strand
GCGCTCGTCCTCCGTGAGTACGAGAGCTGTCTTCGGTCGTCCCGTTCTGGCCATCGCCAAGTTAGATCACAGCTCGACCGCGCTGGGAAGGACTTTCGGTCGCTTTCTTGCTTCCAGGGGATTAGCACCGCCGAGCGCAGACCCGCTCAGCGCGGAGGACGTCCCGGATACCAGGCGTGGAAGGGCGCGCGGTCCCGACACGCGGGCCGGCTCGCGGGCGGGCAGTAGACGCGCACGTGGAAGTGGTTCTCGTGCCGATTGGCTCCGGAAGGCTGGATCAGCACGGCCTCGGCGCGGTTCAGGATCGCGGCCGATGCGTGACGCCTGCGACCCTCGCGCAAGACGCGCTGCTTGAGCGCGTTGGAGACGAAGATGTACTGCACGCGGGCGTCACCGTCGGCGACCAGCTTCGCCACCAGTTCCCAGTTGCGCGCGTCGTCGAAATGCAGGTTGCTGTTCACGCCGCGGCCTCGGCCATTGGCGCCGAAGGCCGCGAAGCCGAAGGGCTCGTAGGGCTGGTCGCGCGCGTCGAGCATGTAGAAGGCGATGTCGGCGTCGCGCCCGCTGCGATGCGAGGCGTGTCCGGGGACGCGTCCGCCACGCTCCTGGCTGAGCTCCCCGACCGAGAGCTTGGCGCCGGGCATGCGCTGGTTGACGCGGTAGGCGGCTCGCTCGAGCAGCTGCACCAGCTCCCAGATGCCCCAGAAGTTCCCGCCCGCGCGATACTCCGTGGTGTAGCGGAGGTTCGCGGACTCGTGCAGCAGCACGCCACGCCTCAACCGACCGTCCCAGGGGAAGCCCGTCGAGCGACTGGCGTGGGACAGAGCGCGCGCGCCGGGCCCACGTGTGCGGTCGCTGGGCGTGGCGAAGGCGACGCTTCCCCAAGCGAAGGCGGACGCTCCACACAGGAGGGAGAGCGCGAGGGTCGTCACAAGCATCGGCCGCAGCTGCCGCATCTCCTCTGGGCTACACTGCGAGCCCAGGGGCGCCAAATTTTTGACGGCCACGACTTCCCCGACGCGAGCGCCTGGCCTAGAAGACAGCATGCGGCTTGCCCTATTCCTTCACCTCGGCGCGCTCTTGTTCCTCGGCGCGAGCCTCGGCTGCGGTGGCGTGATGCCCGCCGACCCCACGACTCACGAGCCGGCGCAGACGTCCTCTGCGGGCGCAGACTCCGCGGATTCTGCCAGCACGCATTCCTCCGGCACCGAGCAGAGTCCAGAAGCGACGGATGCCCGCGCGCTCGCGGCCGGCGCGCACTTCGCGGATGTGGTCGCGGCCCTCGAGGCGGCCGAGGTGGCGCACGCCGAAGCGGCCACGGCGCCTTGCGTGATGACGGGAGGAAGCGACGACAGATCCGCGCATGTCGACGCGGAGGTGGCCGCCGCGGTTCATCCCATCCCCGACGCGCCCGCGGATCTCGCCAGCCGAGTCGGCGTCGAGGCCGTGGCCATCCTCAGCCGTTTCGGGGCGCGCGGACCTGCGCAGCCCGGCCTGGCCGTCGCCACCCTGACCTCGACCGATCCACCGGGCGATGGCGAGCAGATGCTGATCGTGCTGACCTCACGCGGCGCGCTGCTGCGTTCCACGGACCGAGCGATGGATCCGGGCACGCCCTTCTCGCTCGAAGAGCTGCGTCGGCGCTTGAACGCGCTCTCGCCCGCGCCCGAGCTGTTGGCGTTGACGGCCGAGGCCTCGATCCCCGTGAGCGTCCTGCACGACGCTCTGCTCGCGGTGCCCGACGCCCTCGCGCCCAGGCTCGCCTTGGCCGTGACCCTGCCGCCCGGCACGCGCACGCCCGAGGCCGCCGCCGCGAGCGCGCAGCATTCGCCCATCTGCGAAGACCTGCCAGCGCTGGCCGTGGGCGAGAGGGAGGGCGTGCTCGAAGGTCGGGTCTTGCTGGCTGGCGTCGCGCCATTGCGAGATGCCGTCCCCGCCTGCCTCGACACGGCGGGCGCAGACGCCCGAGCGGGCACCATGGTCCTGCGCTTCCGCGTCGCACGGGACGGAAGCGTGGCCGCGGCCTGCGTCGCCTCGGACGAGACCGGCTCCGACGGGCTTCGCACCTGCGTGCTCGAGCATCTGGGCCAGCTGCACTTCCCGGCGCCGAGCCCCGCGGGCGTGGTGGAGGCGGCCATCCCGCTGCGCTTCGCCCTCGACCACGGCGCCCCCCTGCACGGCCAATGCCTCGCGAACTAGCGGCTCGACCCACCTCGATGCCTCGTTCCGGGGAGTGAGCCTTCTCACTGAGGGAGGCCATTGTCAGGGGGCCGATTTGACACGCCCACGTAGGTCCATGACGTTGTCGGCACCCGACACCCTGTCGGGCCACAATACCTTGAGGAGGGTGTGGATGAATCAGTATCGAATTGGCATGCTTACGCGCGCGTTGGGCCTTGGGCTCACGCTCGTCGGCTTCGGTTGCGGCGGGGGAAGTACCCCGCTGCCAGTAGGCGATGGCGGCGTCGACGGCTCGACGTTGCCCGATGGCTCCACCGTCGCGGACGGCGGAAATGCCTGCGGCTCGCTGACCTCCTGTGCCGGTGACTGCGTGGACACGCGCTTCGACCCGAGCAACTGCGGATCCTGCGGCGGCGCCTGCGCGACCGGCGAGGTCTGCAACGACGGCACCTGCGCCGGCGGCTGCGGCGTGGGCACCGTGCAATGTGGCGACCGCTGCGTGGACACGGCGGTCGACGGAACGCATTGCGGATCTTGCGACAACGTCTGCGCCGACGGCGAAGTCTGCCGGACCGGCGCTTGTGCTCTGAAGATGTGTCCATCTATCGCGTGATTGGCGCGCGGGCGCCGAAGCGCCCAAGCGCGCGGGCGCGCGGGCGCACGATCGAAACGTAGGCGGCGA
>JAACVI010000286.1 GCA_009992505.1 Myxococcales bacterium | reverse complement strand
TCCGTGAGCCAGCGCCAGGAGGTCGACCGACTCTTCACCGGCTACATGCGCATTCGCCAAGGCCAGACCCGCGACTCGGGCGTCTACTTCGCCACCGAGCGCGGCATGATCGAGGGCGTCCGCTTCCTCTACTCGGGGCGACCGGCCGACGTGGCGATCCACTTCGAGCACGGTCGCGCCACGCGCATCCAGCGCCCCGGAGACCACGGGGCCCTCACGATGCTGCCCATGGGCTCGCTCGACCAGCTGACCCTCGAGGGCCGCATGCTGCCGCGCGGCGCCGAGCTGGTGGCCGCCGGCATGGAGCGAGGCACGGGCACGGACACGCTCGGGCGCGTGACCTTCGCGGGCCTGCTCGGGCTGATGGCCGCGGCCTTGGCCGCCTGGGGCTTCGCGCTGAGACGCGCGTGGCCACGGGTCCCGAACGTCGGCGTCGGAGCCGCCCTCGGCCTCTTGCCCGCGCTCGGGATCACGCTCGAGCTCGTGCTCGCGCCCGCTTGGCTGCCGCCCCTGGGGACGGCCGTGGCGGGAATCTGGGTCCTGCTCGGCGCGCTCGCGCTCCTGCTCCACACCCGAGAAATCAGCCGGATTGCTCGCTGAAGCGAGGAATTCCCGAGGGATCGACGGGGCGCAGGGCGCGTGTTAGGTTGCGCCGCCGCGCGGGGCCACCTCCCTCGCGACATCTGAACTCTCCCACAGGAGATGGGCATTGAGCGATAGCAGCGAGCGCACGGTCGGGGTCATTGGAGGCAGCGGCCTCTACGCCATGGAGGGCCTCGAGGACGTCACCGAGATCCCGGTCGACACGGCCTTCGGTGCGCCCTCGGACGCGGTCATCAGCGGACGCATGGGCGCGACGCGATACCTCTTCCTGCCCCGGCATGGGCGCGGACACCGCATCCCTCCGCACCGCATCAACTATCGCGCCAACATGCTGGCGCTGAAGATGCTCGGTGCCGAGCAGGTGATCAGCGTCTCGGCCGTGGGCTCGCTCAAAGAGGGCATCCATCCTGGTGACATGGTGCTGGTGGATCAGTTCATCGATCGCACCCGCGCGCGCGCCAACACCTTCTTCGAAGACGACGGCGTCGTGGCTCACGTCGGCTTCTCGCACCCCGTCGACGAGGCCCTCTCCTCCGCCCTCTATCGCGCCTGCGTCGACGTCGGCGCGCGCGCTCACCGCGGCGGAGCCTACGTCTGCATCGAGGGCCCGCAGTTCTCGACGGTCGCCGAGTCCAACATGTTTCGCAGCTGGAACGCGTCGGTGGTCGGCATGACCAACCTGCCCGAGGCACGCCTCGCGCGCGAAGCGGAGCTGCCCTACGCGACGCTCGCGCTGGCCACCGACTACGACTGCTGGCATCCCGATCACGACTCCGTGAGCGTCGAGGCCGTGGTCGCGGTGATCCAGAAGAACGTGGCGACGGCCCAGGCGGTGCTGAAGTCCGTGGGCCGAGAGCTCCCCGATCCCACGCTCAGCCCCGCGTCGAGCGCCCTCGCACACGCGATCATGACCTCGCCCGACGCCATCTCTGCGGACGCCAAACGGCGCCTCGAACCGCTCATCGGGCGGTACTTCACCTGAAGCCCACGGCGCTCGCATGGAGCGGGCGCCTCGACTGGAAGATCACGTCATGTCCAAGATGCTCGTCGTCGGATCCGTCGCGTTCGACACGATCCACAATGCGCTCGGCACGCACTCTCGCGTGCTCGGCGGATCCGCCACCTACGCTGCGCTCAGCGCCTCCTACCTCACGGACGTCCAGCTCGTGGGCGTCGTCGGCCGGGACTACCCGGACGCGGCGGTCGAGATGATGCGCAGCCGCGGCATCGACACCGCGGGGCTCGAGATCGCCGACGGCGAGACCTTCCATTGGGAGGGCCGGTACACGGACGACCTGACCTCGCGCACGAGTCTGCGCACGGATCTGAACGTCTTCGCCGACTTCCATCCGAAGATCCCGGAGGCCTTCCGCCACACGCCCTACGTGATGCTCGGCAACATCCACCCCGCGCTTCAGTTGGAGGTCCTCGAGCAGATCGATCGCCCGAAGCTGGTGGTCGCCGACACGATGAACTTCTGGATCGAGGGTGAGCTCGAGCTGCTACGGAAGATGCTCACGCGCGTCGATCTGCTCGTGATCAACGAAGAGGAGGCGCGACAGCTCTCGGGCAAGCACCACCTGCGGCAGGTGGCCGACACGCTCCACACCATCGGGCCGAAGATCCTGATCATCAAGCAGGGCGAGTACGGTGCCTTCCTGTTCGTGAACGGCGAGACCTTCAGCGCGCCGGCCTTCCCACTGCCCGAGGTCATCGACCCGACGGGCGCGGGCGACAGCTTCGCGGGTGGACTCTTGGGCTACGTCGCGAGCCGCGACGACACCAGCCCGGAGACGCTGCGAACCGCCGTGGTCCACGGCTCCGCGCTGGCGTCCTTCTGCGTGGAGGGCGTGAGCGTGAACCGTCTCCAGAATCTGAACGACGAGAGCATCGCCGAGCGCGTCGAAGCCTTCCGCCATCTGGTCCGGTTCACACCACCCCAGGCTTGATGATAGAGTCCCCGCGCGCTAGGGAACGCAGAACACAAAGAGTTAGCCGACCCTGTGAACGGGGACAGGGGGGGCAAGGAGTTGCGGCGACGCCACACTCCGGTCACATTTCGGCCATATCCCCGAACAGGAGAGAAACGACTATGAAGAAGATCTATTGGCTTTTGGCGCTTTCGGCCGTCGCGGGTTTCGCGATGGGCTGCGGCGATGACTCCACCCCGGCGACCGACAGCGGCACGCCGGCCGACACCAGCGTGGCGGACAGCGGTCCCACCGACGGCG